>JBKJWE010000001.1:0-3630 GCA_046717045.1 Nitrospiraceae bacterium
ATGCCGCACCGTGTGCGGTACCGGCATCGAGGTCTCCACCAAGAACGGCGACGCGATGGTGACGAAGAATCTGGAGATGTTGAAAAGTTCACTGCCAGGATAAGTGTTCCCCTATCCGCGACTCAGAGAATCTGCTGAAACATCTCCTCTTGCCGCTCGGTGAGGGTCGCTCTCGCCGTAGGATTCTGAATGAGCACCCTGACTCTCGGATAGCTTTTCTGATGCTTCGTCCGTTCCACCAATTCAACATTCGCAAGCCAGGTCGCAGCTTGTGCTGGGAGCGGCGTAACATCCCACATGGCGATCAGCACCGCGCTCAGGTGTGGGAACTTTTGCAACAACAGGGTGACCGATCCAGAGAGCTGCTTGAGGTCCAGTCTGATCTCTTCACGCTTTGTCTGGCGTCCTCCTTGCAGATACGCTCGCGGAATAGAAATGCACAAGACCACCGGATCGCAATAGTCGGCTAGCTGCTTGGCCTTTTGCTGAATACGCGCAAGGATCCGATGGATGAGGATGACGCCGCGGTCTTCTTCGAGACTCTGCCCCTCTTCATCCAACAGCCCTCGCACCGGCAATCGCCGTCGTTCGGCCGATCCAACCATCGCCGTGACTTCGACGAAGAACCGCTCCCGTCCGAGGTGGCACTCCAGATCGGCTGTCCTGGCTTGCGACTCAGGCAGGAACGTCACGCGGGCCCCGACGCGAATCAGCTGGGTCGCCAGTTCCAGCTCGGCCAAGGCCGACTCTTGCACTCCAGGATCGCGATGATTCAGGCGATGCAGTAACCGCCCGAGACGGATGTGGCTTGCTCGATCGGCGCAATGCTGATTGAGGGTCGTCCAGCGATGTTCGATTTCAGGCGCCAGGCGCTCCGATTCACCAGACCACGAGACCCCTCGAATCGATCCCTGCAGCTCCCGAAGATGGGATTGCAATCGAACCGTCCGCCTTGGTCTCCACCGTGGCATATCTCAACTCCACAACGACGGTTACAGCCTGGGTGTGTCGGGAAGCGTACTCATGCACGTGAAAGACGCTTAACGAACGACGTGTATTAGACCGGCTCAGCTCCTTCGTCGTCGTCCGAAGTGTCTTTCGACTGACCCTGTTCTGTCCTCGCCAGTTGCTCAGATACCTCGTCGAGCCATCGCCCGGCGCAACTCAGGACTTCACGAACCAACGGTTCCGACTGCCCCGTCCGTTTGAGCGTCCATTGGCAGGCATATTCTATCAGGACATCCCGCTCGAATCGGGTGGACGATTGCGCGGCCAGCAACGCCAATTCTCCGAATCCTGTCTTGAGAATCTCCGCCACCGTGTCACGTCCATAGGACGTGCTGGCCGTGACGTACTGAATGGCGCGATTGAGTTCTTGGTCCGTCATACGAACTCCGCAAGGTCGGATTGTACCATTCCAGGCGGGAGAGGCCCCTCAGAAATTTTCGCGAAGGTCCAACGCAGAATGGTATGATCCCGGCACAACCATTTCCATTATTCGTAGAGGAGACCTGCATGGCTGCCATCGCCCGCTTTCGCGCGAGTGAAACTCCGACATCGAAGCCGATGAAAGGGAAGGCCCCCGATCGCTGGGATCTCTCCCACCTCGCGAAGGACCCGGTCAAGAACCTCGACGCACTCTTAGGAGAACTGGAATCGAAGGTCTCGCAATTCGAGTCGGCACGTCCGCAACTCACCGCGACCATGGCCAACGAGCCGTTCCAGCACCTGCTCTTGCTCAGCCAAGAGATCGCCGCCTCCTCCTCTCGCCTGAGTGCCTATGCCTATCTCTGGTTCTCTGAGAATACGAAAGACCTTCAGGCCCGTTCGTTTAAAACCACCGTCGAAGAGCGGCTCACGGCTCTGACCAATCGGCTGCTCTTTTTCGACCTCTGGTGGCAAAGCGTGGATGCGGACAGCGCGCGCCGGCTGACAAACGGAACCGGCTCGCTTCGCTATCATCTCGACACGATCCGCCGCTTCAAGCCCCACACACTCACGGAGCCCGAAGAGAAAATCATCAATCTGAAGAACATCACGGGCCGGAGCGCGGTACATACACTGTACGATGTCGTCACGAACAGTTTCGTCTTCTCGCTGACCGTCAAGGGCAAGAAAAAGCAACTGACACGCGAAGAACTCACCGTTTATCTTCGCAGCCCCCAGGCCACCGTGCGCGAGGCCGCCTATCGTGAACTCTATCGGGTCTTCTCTGCGCAGCATGATCTGTTGGGGGAAATTTACAAAACGTTGGTCAGTGACTGGAAAGCGGAGAATCTACAGCTCCGCCACTTCGCGTCACCGATCGGCGCGAGAAATCTCAGCAACGACATCCCCGATCGTGCAGTAGAGGTGCTCCTCGCAGTCTGCCGGAAGAATGCCCACATCTTCCAAGAATACTTCCGCATCAAGGCACGTCTGTGCAAGATCAAGCCGATGAACCGCTACCACATCTACGCCCCGCATCGCACGGAACAGAAATCCTATCAGTACCAGGACGCCATGGGAATGGTCTTGAAGGCGTACCGGGGATTCTCTCCTCGTCTCGCAGAATTGGCGCAGCGCGTGTTCGATGAGCGCCATATCGATGCGCCGACGCGATCGGGGAAAATCGGGGGAGCCTACTGCTACAGCGTCGTGCCCGGCCTCACACCCTACGTGCTACTCAACTACACGGGTGAAGCGCGCGACATTGCCACGATGGCGCATGAACTCGGCCACGCCGTGCACGGGATGTTAGCAGAACACCATTCCGTCTTTACGTTCCATTCGACGCTGCCGCTGGCCGAAACAGCCTCCGTCTTCGGCGAACGGATCTTGTCCGATGCGCTGATGAATCAAGAGAAGGACAAAAAGGTCAGGCAAGGCCTCCTCCTCAGCCAACTCGACGACATCTACGCCACCGTGCTCCGCCAAGCGTACTTCGTCCACTTTGAAAACAAGGCGCACGAGATGATTGCCGACGGCGCCACGGTCAAGGATCTCTCCGGAACCTATTTGAGCGATCTCCGGCAGCAATTTGGGAAGGCGGTCAAGGTACCGGAAGAGTTTCAATGGGAATGGCTGAGCATCCCCCACATATTCGCCAGCCCGTTTTACTGTTACGCCTACAGCTTCGGAAACTTGCTGGTCCTGGCGCTGTATCGGGTGTATCAGAAAGAAGGCGCATCGTTCGTCCCGAAGTATCTCGACCTGTTGAGCGCCGGCGGATCGGAATCGCCGCAAGCCATTCTGGATAAGGTGGGGGTCGACATGGCCTCAGAATCTTTTTGGCAATCGGGCTTCGATACGATCTGCGAGATGGTCGACCAACTTGAACAGACGTTGTGAGAACAATGAGTTGTGTGGCTCACCTCACGCCAAGCTTCTTCTTCGATCAGCCCTCTTTCAGGTAGAAACTTCCTCTTGACACGGACCGAGTCATATCTGTATGTTGATAACAGTTATCAAAATCGTTTCAGCGAATGGGGCGCCGATCCGATCCCGATCACGAAGGAGTACAGGCTATGTACCTCTGCCTCTGTAAGGGAATCACCGAATCCGATGTGCGCGAAGCCGGGCGAGCCGGTCTCGTCATGCCCTGCCAGTTGAAGAATAAATTCGGCCTGAAAGATTCCGGCTGCTGCGGCC
>JBKJWE010000002.1:0-4820 GCA_046717045.1 Nitrospiraceae bacterium
ACGGTGGCGATAAAGTACAGCGCCATCGTCACCATAAAAAACACGGCGGCCATAGAGGTCTATCCTCTCAACTTTTCAGGACAATCGGCTGAGTAATTGGAGGGAGAATTATATCGATGCCGCATAAAGGGAGTCAACCAAGAGCGAGGCCTCCTTCCGTCGCCGAGCGTTCCCCGGGCACCCTCTTTGTTGTCGGGGTACCCATCGGCCATCCGAACGACATCACGATCCGAGCATTGGATGTGCTCCGCACCGTCTCAATTGTCGCCTCCGAGAGCCCCCAGGCCACACAAATACTACTGGCTCATCACGGCATTACCGCCGCCGTGACGAGTTATGGCCCTCGCCAGCTTCAGGAAAAGATCTCGCTCCTCCTCCATCGCCTGACGCAGGGACAGGATGTGGCTCTGGTCTCAGATTGCGGGATGCCGGTGATCCTCGATCCTGGCCATCTCCTCGTGAATGGGGCTCATGCCGTGGGGATTCCCGTTCGAGTGGTCCCAGGTCCATCCGCACTGACCGCCGCCGTCGCGGTGTCAGGGTTTTCAGGCGATGCCATAGCCGTTGAAAGACCGATTCCGAACAGGCCACGCCTCCTCACTGCGCTGATATCCCGCATCCACCATGAACCCCGCACATGTGTGCTGCATACAGACTCGCGCAGTCTGGCGAGAACGCTTGGCGCATTGGCCAAGAGCCTGCCTGACAGAACCATCGCCGTCACGTTGAACCTGACCAAGCCTGACGAAACGATCCTACGTGGAACGGCCACCCAACTTCTGGAACGTCTCCAACACGTGCCGGAAAAATCCGATGTGATGATGGTAATTGAAGGACTTGAGTTTGAAACAGGCCGCAAGGCGAGAACGACGGAGATAGCGGACTAGCCATCCGCTCGTCGACGGATCATAACGCGATAGGATTCACCAACACGAATCTGCGAGAGAATCTCATGTCCTTCGTTCCTGACACTACTTGGCACATTTCGAATGGGATCACCGTCATCCAGGAGCACGGACAGCGTTTGCCCATCCTCCATCGTTTCGAGTTTCAATTTCGTCTTGACGAAATTGTACGGGCAGATGACGCCCCGTAAATCCAACTCGGCATCGGGCCGCCCCGTGACCGTTCCCTGGTTGTGACCGTCTATTCCCACGTATCGCTCCTCGGTTCCTGTCATTCCAGACAGCCATATCGGTCATGAGTCGAAATCCTACCAAGGAGTTAGTACCCTCGCAAGCGCGGTGAGCCACAAACAGCAGGCTCAAAAAAAAAAGGGGCAGCCCATGCTGCCCCTTTCTCAACTAACACGAAGTCTTGAACGGAACTTATTGCAGACCCTTCACAAGATTCGGCTTGGCGACATCTGCGCCGTAATCCGACTTGTTTTGGATCTTGGTCTCAGGGGCAAGGGTCTGGTAGCCCCAGCCTGGCTGCGGTTCGCAGTTCCAGCATGGCGCCGTACCGGTGTATTCGCCGATAGTCGTGTCCACAACTCCACCGACCTTGCCGGGGAGTACTGCACCAGTAACGCCGCCGGTGATCCCGCCGCTGTTCGTGTTAATCCCGCGCTCGGTCATCGGATTCGGACGCTGTCCAAGCCCGCCGAAGCCTGCAAATTTCTCGT
Source organism: Nitrospiraceae bacterium (assembly GCA_046717045.1). Lineage (GTDB taxonomy): Bacteria > Nitrospirota > Nitrospiria > Nitrospirales > Nitrospiraceae > JBKJWE01. The sequence goes on from JBKJWE010000002.1 coordinate 1,628, forward strand.
TACCACGAAGCACGGAGATCTCGCGGACAATCTTTTTCCCAGTTCCGAACGGTTGGTTGACAGTCGTCTCCTCGACCGCCTGGATCGTCAAATCGTCCCCGGCTTCGAGAGTACGAACTTGGTCCATATTGGTGCGATCATCGAAATAGACGGTGCGATAGTTCATCGCGCCGCCCCCAGCGCGTCCTTCATCATGAGAACTTCCTCCGCCTTCCAGGTGCATTTTCCTGGCGGGAAGATCGACCGCCAACACACGACCATAGACGGTCTCGGCCTGCGACAAACGATCGAGGAATTGGGTTCGATCGAAGGTGGTCGCGTGAGGGCTCTGACCCGACACATCACCAACTCCTTCGCCCACGCCCAGACCGGACTGGTTGGACTGTAACCGCTCCTGAGCAGTGGCCACACTCACGGAGCCGACAAGTAGAACTGCCGCTCCTAGTGCCAACACCTTACGCATGTGCTGCCTCCTTGGTGAGTTAAAGAAAATAAAGTGATAACGGCCGACATGTAAGAAGAAGAGAGCGAGTCTGCATTGAAGTGCTGTATTTTCATCATGCTAGCGGGCGGACTATAGGCTACTGCCCTGAGCATGTCAAGGGGCATATTTACCGCGCGACGGCCTACTATTTCGCATCACCACATTCGGCCCTAGGGGGCCATGATGGTGCCCAGAGGGAGGGTCGAACTCCCACTCTCTTGCGAGAACCGGATTTTGAGTCCGGCGCGTCTGCCAGTTCCGCCATCCGGGCACGGGATAGAGCATCCAAAGGGCGCCATTTTTAGCATGAAGTCTCAGAGGGGTCAATGAGGCCTTGTCCTGTTTTCCCCTTTTCTTCGAGCGAAGCCAAGTGCTACAATCCTGCATCGTATCAAACCAAACCAATGCAGGAGGATCCCCACGCCATGGCCGACGTTCAGTGTGTGACATGCGGGCAATCGGGAGAAGTTATCACAGACACCCTCTTTATGGGGAAGTTAGAGACCGAGATTAAAGCCAAGGTCTGCAAACCCTGTTGGAAGAAATGGGAAGGCATGCGGGTCATGGTCATCAACGAGTACCAGGTGAACCTCGGCGATGAGAGCGGTCGTGAGTTGGTCAAGAAGCAGATGAAGGCGTTTCTCAAGCTGGAGGGGGAACAGGCCGACACCTCGAAGCTGGATCAAAATTATCGCCCACAGGCGTAACCGACTCCGCCTGCTCTCTTCGCACTCCCGGCAATTTCCCCTGCGATCTCGCAGGCTTCGTTGACATCGACTTTTCAGAAGTGCTACATTGTTGACTTCTTGATCACTCCTTCAGAGATGATCAGTGTTTTTCCTACGCGTTCGCGTGCGGAAAAAGGATAGGTGTTGCCGTGATCACGCAGATGCATTTGAAGGGGTTGATGTTCGACCCCTATAATAACGCCTATATTGTCGTCCTCCGCGATGAGGATAATACCGAGACGCTCCCCATTTGGGTGGGTAAGTCGGAAGCCGGCGCCATCAGCATGTCGCTGGAAAACGTCGCTCCGCCTCGGCCAATGACCCACGATCTGATGAAAGCGGTCTTGGACGCCTATGATGCTAAGATCATTAGCGTCGTGATTACGGATCTCTCGGAGAATACCTATTTTGCGAAGATCCACATGACGTACGAAGATTCGGAATACACCGTCGATGCACGCCCTAGCGATGCGATCGCCCTGGCGCTTCGCTGCCAGGCGCCCGTGTTCGCCAAGGAAACCGTCCTCAACAAGCAGAGTTCCGAAGACCTGGAACAGTGGTTGGAAAATTTGAAGCCGGAAGATTTCGGCAAGTTGGATTCGTAAGGATCAGCTGAGCCCATGAGCACTGACCTCTCGAAAGAAGAGAATCTGGTTGAATTTCGGGTCGACCGCGTCCTCGAGGAAGCGAATACCGATACACGGATCGTGGTGCTGGCTCGACAGGACGGCGCTCCCGACACCTTTCCAATCTGGGTCGGCGCCGCAGAGGGCAACGCCATCAAGTTGGCGCTCAATACCCTGATCACTCCACGCCCCATGAGCCACGATCTGATCAAGAGTTTTGCCGAACACCTCGGCGTGACCATTCAACGCGTCGTCATTGCCGACGTGAAGAACAGCACCTACTACGCCACCGTAAACCTCGCCAGCAAAGGCGTCGAGCGAGCGATCGACGCCAGGCCGAGCGATGCGATCTCGTTGGCACTACGGGCGCGTTGTCCTATCTACGTGGCGCAGGATGTCCTGGCGCGGCGGAGCACGACGAATCTCGATGCCTGGCTGGCGAAATTGGAGTCGAAGAATGCCGGGCCCCAGGAAGTACGCGAACACTGACCCATCATGTGATTGCTTGCGAAGGAGCGGAGAGGAACGATGTCGACCTATCTACAAAAACCGATGGACGTGCAGGAAAAATGGTACCTCGTGAATGCAGAAGGCAAAACGCTAGGCCGGTTGGCGGCACGCGTCGCAGGCATGCTTCGCGGCAAGCACCGGCCGACCTTTACCCCCAATGTCGATATGGGCGATCACGTGGTGATCGTGAATGCAGAGAAGATTCAACTGACCGGCAACAAGATGGAGACAAAACTCTATCGCCGTCACACCGGCTATCCCGGCGGACTCAAGACCGCTACGGCGAAGCACGTCTTCAAGAAAGACCCCACGCAACTCTTGGTGCAGGCCATTGAAGGCATGCTTCCCAAGAATCCGTTGGGCAATCATATGGCAAAGAAACTCCGGGTGTACGTTGGGCCTGCTCATCCGCATCACGCCCAGCAACCGGAAACGATCACCCTGTAAATTTCTCCGTGAGTGAAGGAGGCAACGTAGCATGGCAGCGGCAATTCAATACGCAACCGGACGACGAAAGTGCGCCATCGCCCGAGCCTGGGTCACAGGCACGGCGGGCGACATCACCATCAACGACAAGCCACTGGAGCAGGCGTTTCCACGATTGACCTTGCGGCAGATTATTCAGCTTCCGTTGGAACTCGCAGGCGTGACCGGCAAGTATTCTATCAAGGCCACGGTGCACGGAGGCGGACCGACCGGACAAGCCGGCGCCATTCGTCACGCCATTGCCAGAGCCTTAGTGGCCTTAAGCCAACCGTTGCGCGCACCGCTGAAAAAAGAAGGCCTCCTGACCCGCGACTCGCGCGTCAAGGAACGGAAGAAGTACGGCCAAAAGGGTGCGAGAA
>JBKJWE010000003.1:0-2794 GCA_046717045.1 Nitrospiraceae bacterium
CAACCGGTCGCGATGCTTCAGTCTGACCAATGAACTCCGGTTCGTCCGGCATGGTGTGAGGCGACACCGTCACGACGGGCACCTCCGGGATGGGACGAGCCGGCGTGGAAGCCGCCTCTTGCTTGCACCCGAGCCCCAACGAGAGGGCTGCCACTAAACCGATGAAGAGGCTGATGTTTCTGCCTGTGATGCTCATGGGCTCATGCTCCAATCCAGAAGCCAGTCTACCTCGTTGTCCTGCCCTTTCTCTACCTTCAGATTCGCGCCGGTCTTCTAGCAGGCTGCGGAAAAACTATGCTGGCAAGCGAGAACTTCGATGGTCCGTACGCGTGACACCACAGGAGAACGCTCCCCCATGATGCTCAAAAAGCGGCTCCTCACCCGCCCAACTCTGACGGCTACTTCAACCCGCCCGCCCTGAGTCTGCCAAGCAGCCTCTTCGCCCAGGGACGGGCCTTGTACCTGGCAAGGCCGAGCGGGGGAAGGGCCGAGACGTACCCTCTGGGGTACATTGATGGTCTAAACGATGCGAGAACGCTGGTGGTGGACTTTTTCAGCATCCTGTTAGAGGTGCAAGGGCTTGATGGCTGAAAGGACGATCATAGGATTCAGTTTCCACAGAGATTCATCTGCATCGACATAGAGTTCGACTTCATTGCCGTCCGGATCGCGCAGATACAGGCTCTGACTCACGGTGTGGTCGCTCATGCCGTCGATCGTGATGCCGGCTCGTTCAAGGTCTTTCTTCGCCGCGCGCAATTCATCGAGGCTGTCTCCGACCTTGATACCGATGTGGTACAGCCCTAGTCTACGGCCTTGCAGCGGCCCCGGCGCGTCACCCACCTGGATCAGCAGGAATTCGTGATGCGTGCGGCCAGACGTCAGCGCAGCAGCCGCGCCGTCAAAAATCTTCCCCACTTCCTGGAACCCCAGCAGGTCGCGATAGAACGCCAGCGAGCGCTGGAGATCCTTCACGTAGAACACGACATGACCAAGGTAATGTGCTTTCATCTGAGTGACTCCTTGTTGGATAGCGACTGCCGGAGCAACAGCTTGACCGCCGCGTGCGCCAACACCACATCGGGTTCTCGTTGCAGCGCGTCGTGATAATGTCTGCCGAACCCTTCTCCCTCCTCCGTCGGAGTCAGGAGTGTCCGCACCGATGCGAGCAAAGCGGTAGTCTCCGCGCGCACAGATGCCTCCTCTTCATCACCGAGTTCATCGAGTTTGGCCATCAGTTGAGACAGCGGACGCAACCAGGCGAACCACGCATCTCCCAGCACCAGTTGTAAAAACGCTCCATTGGATGGGATACGCCCATGCACACGCTCATAGGACACCCGTTCGTCGTCCAGCAAGGCTTTGTGCAGACGAAGCAGCGCTCGAGAAAGATTGTCCTTACCATTCACTTCCATCATTTCTGCTCCGCCACCTCGGGTGAGAATTCGGGGATTTCAAGCTTCGCTGTCGTTATCGCGAGAGAACCGGCCGTGGATGATCTTGCCTTGCCGGCCGTGGCTGAGAAGATCCTGAAGTTGATGCCGTAGATTCATGGTGCTCCTCGTACCTTTTCCTTTCGTGGCTGCTTGGCAAATGTAATGCCGGTGTTCTGCACTTCCTGATAGGGCAGGAGCCAGACCAGCGATTCGTCGCTGAGATCTCCCACTTGAATCCGATTGCCCCAGGGATCGCGGAAGTCGCAGCGGAAGTGCGGCTGCAGTTTAAGTTTGTACTTCTTGGTGAGCTTCTTCCGCACTTCCTTGATCTGTTGCGCGTCGCGGACCATCAGACCAAAGTGCTTCATGCGATCCGGCTGCAGCTTCTCGACTTCAAAGATCGCCATGAATTGATGCTCGCCCAACTTGCACCAGGCAGCGCCTTCGCCGCCGCGGAGCATTTTCAAGTCAAAGACATCGGAATAGAACTTCACCGCTTTCTTGGCGTCGGTGACCTCAATGACGATATGGTTACATCCGTAGACTTGGACTGCCATCAGACGCCTGCCTTTCTTTTCGCATGGCCAGTCTCGACCTTCTTCAAGGCCGCCACGAACCGGTCAGGAGGTTGCGCGCCGGAGATGGCATAAGCGCCGTTCAGCACAAAATGGGGCACCCCGCGAATGCCGAGTTTGCGGCCAGCCGCTTCTTCAACCTGCACCTCCGCAACACCCTCGTCGCTCGCGAGAACATTCACCGTCTCTGATCGCTCTAAACCCGCCTGCGCCGCTACCCGCACAAGGGTCTCCACGTTCCCAATGTCCTGAGCTTCCACGAAATACGCACGAAAGAGAGCTTCTACGACCGCATCCTGCTTGCCATGTCGTTCGGCATGCCAAATGAGACGATGGGCGGCAAAGGTGTTAGGCGTCCGCTGCATCTTGTCAAGCGCGAAACGAATCCCTTCCCCGACACCGGCCGCCATCATCTGTTCTTCGAGTTGTCCAAACGCTTCTACGCTCCCAAACTTGGCCTCCAGATAGGTGGTTCGATCAACCCCATCGAGTGGCATCGTGGGATTCAACTGAAACGGACGCCATGTCACACGTACCTCACCGTCGAACGAAGGCAGCGCTTGTTCGAGCCGACGCTTCCCGATGTAGCACCATGGGCAGATGACGTCGGAATAGACGTCGATGTGGAATCCTGCGCCTGGCTCGTTCACCGAAGCCACCACCTTTTCATGCCCCTCCCTTTCCCAACGAGATACGCTGGACTGAATTAATCGAAGTCTTCACGACAGACGACCGACGCCATTAGGATAGGTGTCCCATCTTGCCGGCTTGGTAATCGTTCAC
>JBKJWE010000004.1:0-9775 GCA_046717045.1 Nitrospiraceae bacterium
GCACGACACCAGAGACAACGTTATCGACCGCGCCATTGATCTTTCGCACCGAAATCATGGCAAGCGCGATTCCAAGCACAAGCGACAACAGGATCGCTGGCACCATCAACAGAAGTGTGTATTGAGCTCGCTCCAGAATAAGCGGCAGCACAGGGCGGCGGTTGGCAAACGAGAAGCCGAAATCTCCTCGAGCAAGATTCCCGATGTAGCGGGCATACTGAATGTGAAGTGGCTGATCGAGGCCGAACTCCTTGCGGACTTCATCAATGTATGTTTGCGGAACCGGATATTCTCCCACAATCGCCTTCACCGGGTCGCCAGGAACTGTCTTGATAATCAGGAAATTGACCGTGGTTATGACGAAGATCGCAACAAATCCCCACCAAAGCCTGCGAAGGATATAGTTACTCATCGGCATCCTTTCCGCCCTGTCATAGCCGATCTGCCTCGGGCGGGCCTCGAGATCGCGATGCACGGCAACAAGGCCGGCGCAACTTGGTACTCAAACAGCGGGACTTCAGGCCCCAACACTATCTTCTTGTACGTTCTCCCTCGAGATCGATGATTATCCAAGGGAAGTCGGATGCGAGCGCCCACGGCGAACTCTTATGCGACTCCATTCGCTCACATATGTGCCCCGATCCAACTAGAGCCAAAGACCGCTCACTTGGCAAACCATGCGTGCGTCCAGCGTCCATTCGACATGTAGCCAAAAATACCCTCGACCTTTTTTGACATTGCGTCGTAACCGCGGGTTTCAAACAAGGTCATCACCGGCAAGTCGTCAGCCAGAATTTCCTGTACTTCCCGATAATATTTGGCGCGTTCGTCCAGACTTGAAGCGGATGCGCCCTTGGCGAATAACTCGTCTACCTTCGGATTGCTGTAGAGCGAGCCGTTGCCGTAGGAACGGCCTTGCGCGGAGGTGATGTACGTCCGGCCGATGCCGATAGCCGGATCGCCGAACGTCGTGTAAACCCAGAGCGAGACGTCGTAGTTCTTCTCCTCGAAAACGCGCGACAAGAGAACGGTTCGCTCCAGGGGACGCAGTTCCACCTCGACGCCGAGCTGCTTCCATCCTTGCTGAATGGCGGTTGCAAGCGCCAATTCGTCGTTAGAGTCCGAAGCGAAGGATATACTTGTACTGAAACGGATGCCGCCTGCGTTCTTCGGCAGGCCCGCATCATCCAGAAGCTTTCCGGCGGCAACCAGATCGGTCGGATACATTTTGTCAAAATTGATGCCCGGATGACCAGCCCAGCCCAACAGGTGACCGAATGGAGCCTGCCCCACCTGACCATGACCGGAAAAGACCGCCTTCAAAATAAACTGGCGATCGATAGCTCTAAACAGAGCCTGTCTCACTCGCTTGTCGCCCAGCGGCTTTCTTGTGACGTTGAAGAAGCCGTATGTCAGATTCGGCGGCGAGGACGACTGCACGGTCTTGGTTGCCGGATTGGCCTGGATGGTATTGGTATCGCTCGTCGGCAGATAAAAACGCTGGATGAAGTCGCCCTCACCGGCCAAAAGTGCCTGAACACGCGCTGAGCCACTGTTTATCGGGCGGACGACAACTGCATCGAGATACGGCATGCCTTTTCGGTAGTAGTTCGTGTTTTTGGTAACCCGCAGAACTTCCCCGGCCTGCCAATCGACAAACTTGAACGCACCCGTGCCTATCGGAGCCAGGGAGGCGCGGTTGTTCGGCGGAAACGATCCTGCATAGATATGCTCCGGAATCATTGCACCGCCGTTGAAGCACGCGAGCATGCTGAGGAAGGGCCCGTATCTCTCCAAGAGATGCACAGCAATCTTGTGCTGGCCGAGAATTTCGACACTCTTGATCTTCTTGCCCACCTGAGCCGATATCAGTGGCGCGTATTTCGTTACCTCGTTCATGAAGAAGGCAACGTCCTTCGAGGTGAAAGGCCGGCCGTCGTGCCAGTTCGTCTCAACGAGATCGAAAGTATAGGTCAGCCCATCGTCTGAAATTGTCCACGATTTTGCGAGCGCAGGCTCGTAACTGCCGTCTCCCTTCAACTCGACCAGCCCATCGTGCATTAGGCAGCCTGCGGTAATGGTCGAGCCCGATGTGTTCACTGTGGGGTTGAGCGTATCCATCGAACCGACGAGGAGAACCGCTGTGCCTCCGGGCGTCGGCGTGGAAGTGTTGTTCTGCGCGAAGGCCGGATTTGCCAGCATCGCAACGATTGCAGAGGCGAGCAGGCCTCTTTCAAGCATTCTTTGGGTCATGGTTTCGTCCCCTACGGTCAACTAGATTCAATCCCAGGCACAACGTTTAGAACGGTTGTTCATTTTTCTGTACATGAACGGGAGGACTTAGGTTTCGGTCTGCAAGCACAAAAATCGGCTTCTTTTGGCCGGTTTTTGGCATTACCTGCCTTTATCCCTCTCGGCAAAGTCATCCCTCAACCCTTCATTTCTGAGATACTGACACAAAATTGGATTTTGTACAAAATTTCTAGCTTGGGGCCGGCCCGGACGCCCTCAGCTTGCAACCGGCTGCCCGGCCGAGTGCGTGAAACCCGGCTTTAGCCGATCGATTGCTGAGCGGCGTCTACGCATATCGGCTTGCGGGACGCCGTAGTCCAAGATGATGTCGTAGCGTGGGGCCTTCGTAGTTTAGCCGGAAGATACCGCGTCGCTGCAACTCAGGAATCACCAGATCGACAAAATCATCCAGTCCACCAGGCAGGACGGCTGGCTGGATAATGAAGCCGTCGGCAGCCTCAGTCTTGAACCAATATTCCATCTCATCGGCGATCTGTTGTGCAGTGCCGACGATCTGGTACGAACCGCGCGCTCCCGAATAGCGTCCATAAAGATCTCGAACGGTCGGCCTTTCGTTCTCGACAATGGATCGCAGGAGGGCGAATGACGATCGCTTTCCTTCATCAACTTCCGGAATCGCGGCCAGCGGAAACGGCTCGTCAAGCGCGAGGTCTCCCAAATCGGCATAGCCGAGCTCGGCAGAAAGGATAGCAAGACCAACATCCGGATGAATCTTCGATTGCAGAAAATCATACTGCTCTTTGGCTTCGGATTCGGTCTTTCCGACAATCACTGACAGGCCGGGCATAAGCAGGAGATCTTCCGATGTACGTCCATGCTTCAGCGAACGACCACGAATATCTTGGCGGATTAATTGGCATCGTTCGCGCGATTTTTGCTGGACGAAGACAACTTCGGCAAAGCGCGCGGCAAATTCCATTCCAGCTTCTGATGTACCAGCCTGGAAGAGAACAGGATGGCCTTGCGGCGGCCTACCCATGTTGAGCGGCCCGGCGACATCAAACCACTTTCCTTTGTGATTCAACCAATGCATCTTCTCGGGAATGAGATAACGACTATTCTTCCGATCGAATGTAAATGCGTCGTCATCCCAGCTGTCCCAAAGGCCGAGCACGACCTGCACGAACTCGTCCGCCCGTTCATAACGCTCATCGTGAGCTAGCGTTTCAGAGCGACTGAAATTCAAACTGCTCGTCGGAACGGCTCCCGTTACGATGTTCCAGCCCGCTCTCCCTCTGCTCAAATGGTCCAGCGAGCCAAAGTGGCGCGCTAGATTAAACGGCTCCGAATAGCTTGTTGCCGCCGTTGCCACCAGTCCGACCCGCTCGGTCGCTGCTGACATGGCTGAAAGCAGAGTCAATGGTTCGAAGTGGGCCATATATTGCGGCCAGCGACCCTTCGTCCTGAGATCTCCGTGGCGGATCGAGAGCGCGTCGGCCAAGAAAATAAGATCGAACCTCCCCTTCTCGGCCGTCCTTGCTAACTCGAGGTAGTGCGCTGGGTTGAATGCGGCATCCACCTGGGAGCGAGGGTGAAGCCACGCGGCAACGTGATGCCCAGTAGGATGCAAGTGGAGAGCCAAGTGCATCTGCCGCTTGCTCCGCGCGCTAACATCATTGGCAACGGTCATTGCTGTCCTCGCGCAATGTAATCCGCTCTGACTGGGCAATCGGACCGTTCCGGCATGCGCTTTTCGCTTTAGATCTCAGTTGTCCTCTGATGCGGCCGGGTAACGACCAGCGACTGTTATATCCCTTGCGAAGCCAAATACTATACTTTTGACCAAAATTTGGTAATTGTACCAAAAATGGATTTGGCCGCATGCCCTCTCGGGGACTGACCAGCAAAACTCGTCGCAGCTTTCTGTCGGGGTGACCTTCATGAGCAAACGCAGCAAGAAGTTGAAGCTTGGTGTCTATCTCGACAATCACGGGGGCCACGTTGCGAGCTGGCGAATGCCGGCGGTCGAGCCTCTCGACGTCGACAACATAAGCTATTGGCAGCGCCTGGCGCGACTCTGCGAAGCTGCGAGAATGGACTACCTGTTCCTAGCGGATTCCAATCGGGTTCAATACCAGCGAAATCCAAAGGCAATGGCGAAAATGGCTGCCACGCCATTTTACGAGCCCCTCACACTGTTATCCGCGTTGGCGGGCGCGACCGAGAAACTAGGCCTCGTCGCCACTCTGACCACTACGTACAATCAACCGTATACGGTTGCACGACTGTTCGGTTCGCTTGATCGCATCAGCGGCGGACGAGCTAGTTGGAATGTCGTTACCTCCGCAAGCGGTGACGAAGCGCCCAACTTCCAGGCCGACAGGCACATGGCTCACGACGATCGCTACGCCAGGGCTCGCGAGTTTTTGGACATCGTTCTTGGACTTTGGGACAGCTGGGAAGACGACGCCTTTCCCCGCGATCAGGCTTCCGGCACCTATCTCAGGCACGACAAAATGCACTACCTGAATCACGACACCGAACGTTTTTCGGTCCGTGGTCCGCTAAACCTGCCTCGCCCTCCGCAAGGGTATCCGGTCATCTTCCAGTCTGGTTCGTCAGAGGTCGGTCGACAATTTGGAGCCGAGAAGGCGGATGCCCTTTTCACTGCGCAAGAAACCAAGGAAGGCGCCGGAGCCTACTACTCGGACTTAAAACACCGCGCCGAACGTGCGGGGAGAAATCCCGACCATCTCATCATTTATATGGGCGTATCGCCGATCGTGGGCCGTACCATGGATGAGGCGCAAGAACAGTTCGAAATGCTCCAATCGAAGCTTGAGCCCGACGTCCTGCTGCAGCTGCTGACTGAAGTTCTCGGGATCGACGTCTCTAAATTGCCGACCGACGAACTAATAACGGATCTGCCGGCAAGCGACGGCATGCAAAGTCGCCGTGATCTTCTCCTCGCCAAGGCAATCAAGGAAAAGATGACGCTACTTGATCTAGCACGGTTTGTTGCGGGCGGGCGTGGTCATCGCCAGATTATCGGCACGCCGCAGTCGATAGCAGACGATTTCCAGGACTGGCTCGAAAGCGGGATCACAGACGGATTCTTGCTGGCGCCCGCCTACTTGCCGGGATCACTGCAAAACTTCGTCGACTTGGTCGTTCCCGAACTTCAGCGCCGCGGAATTTTCCGCACAAACTACGAGGGCAAAACCCTGAGGGAAAACATGGGCATTCCTAGGCCCTGCCATCCGGCCGTAAAATTTTGACTTCACCGCGAGCGCTGGCGCGCTCGGCTCTCCGCATATCCTAATGCTGTCCGGAATCGGTAACGGGGCTGATCTGCAAAAGTTTGGCATTCCGATCATGATCAATCTTCCTGGCGTTGGATGGCACCAGTCCGGCACCTGCAAGATGGGCTCCGACGCGATGGCGGTCGTCGATACCGAGCTTCGACTACGCGGTGTGCGGCGCCTGCGCGTCGTGGATGCTTCAATCATGCCGCGAATCACCAGCGGCAATACAAACGCTCCCACGATAATGATTGCGGAGAAAGCGGCCGACATGGTTCGACACCAAGCTTCCAACTTCTAGCCGTGCATGGTAGGCGCCATCCTGCTTGTGGAAACTCAGTAGCTTTTCGTGAAAAGCTACTGAGTTCGAGACGACGTAGACTCCGACCTCCGGTCAATCTGCGACGTCGCCACGAAAGTCTCCGCTTTCGCTAAGCCTAGCCGGCCCTCGGTCGTCGATACCATCTGCCGTATATTCACCGAGTAAGTTCGCCCAGCGGCGTCGCTGCGAAAGCGCCAATTGTATTGCCAAATGGAGGAAGTGTCGCGCGCGAAAGCGACGCTGGCCCGCTCCGCCTCACCGGCGGAGCGGGCTGAACCTTACTTGAGGTTCTGCTGGAAGAAAGACATCAGCTTATCGAATGGAATCTTGTCGGCGCGGTCATAGAGATCGACATGGTCGGCGTTCGGAATAATGATCAGTTCCTTCGGCCCTGCTGCCGCTTTGATCGCATCTTCGCTGAAATAGCGAGAGTGCGCGCTCTCCCCTGCAATCAGCAGGACCGGACGGGGCGCAATCTCATTGATGTAGGTCAGCAACGGCATGTTCATGAAGGAGAGGGCGTTCGTCGCCGTCCACGCACCGTTTGAGTTCGGCGAGCGGGGATGAAAACCGCGCGGCGTCCGGTAATAGTCGAAGTACATGCGGATCACCTGATCCTCGACGCCGTCGAGCGTTTTAGGAAGGATGCGCGGGCCAGGATTCGAGGTTCCTTTTTCCGCATCGGCCCAACGTTGCTGGCCCAGCTGATCCAGCAATGCTGCGCGCTCTTCGGCAGTGCGCTTGTCGTAGTAGCCTCGGGACATCACGCGGGACATGTCGTACATACTGGTCGTCGCAACAGCCTTGACGCGCTTGTCGACGGCCGCGGCATTCAGGCCCATGCCTGCGAACCCGCATATGCCGATGATGCCCATACGTCCCCGGTCGACGAAAGACTGCGTGCCGAGATAATCCACCGCCGCGCTGAAATCCTCGGTGTTGATGTCCGGGGATGAAACGTTGCGTGGCTCGCCGCTGCTTTCGCCCGTGTACGAAGGGTCAAATGCCACGGTGACGAAGCCGCGCTCCGCCATCGTCTGCGCGTACAACCCGGACGACTGCTCCTTTACCGCGCCATACGGGCCGCTGATGGCCAGCGCAGGCAGCAGCTCGTTCGCTCGCTGCTTGGGCAGATAGACATCGGCTGCGAGCGTAACGCCGTAGCGATTCCTGAAGGTGACCTTACGGTGGTCGACCTTGTCGCTTCTGGGGAAGGTCTTATCCCATTCCTGAGTGAGTTGCATGGTGGCTCCTGGATTGGAATTCGTCGACTGCGCGAGCATCGGCTGCGGCGCAGCAAACAGGACCGCAGTGGTTACGCAGGCCATCACCAACAGGGTTCGGCGTCGAAGTATCATGTTGATCGCTCCGGTTTGTTGTCGTGACGATAATTTAGGGCGTGCCGTTTGATGCAATAAGCTGGTATAATCGGCATGAAGTTGTGAGTTCGATTCAGTAATGGCCCAATCACCGATAGCCGACCTTGTCGCCCTTGTTGCCGTCGCACGCGAGCGGAGCTTCACCCGCGCGGCCGCTCAGCTCGGTGTCTCGCCTTCGGCTTTGAGTCACGCCATGCGCAGCCTGGAGGAACGTCTTGGTGTCCGGCTCCTGCACCGAACCACAAGAAGCGTGTCGCCGACCGAAGCCGGACAGCTGTTGCTCGATAGCGTCGGGCCAAAGTTCGATGAGATTCGTCAGGCTCTGGAGCGATTGAGGGAGCTGCGTGACAGACCGTCCGGCACGATTCGGATCAGCACTGTCGACCATGCGGCTGAGACAGTACTCTGGCCGTCGTTGTCGCGTTTTTTGGCGACCTACACGGACGTGTCTGTAGAGATTACCGTTGAGAATGCGCTAACCGACATTGTGGGCGATAAGTATGACGCTGGAATCCGCATGGGCGAACGTGTGGCACGTGACATGATCGCAGTGCCGGTCGGACCCGATATCCGCATGGCCGCCGTCGCGACACCCGGTTACTTTGCAAAGTTTGCCAAACCCCGAACGCCGCAGGAACTGGCCGATCACAGGTGCATCAAAATGCGGCTTCCAACGCTGGGCGGCATTTATGCATGGGAGTTTGAAAAGGGTTCCCGAGAACTCAATGTGCGCGTAGAGGGCCAGCTCACGGTCAACGATATTGCGGTCATCCGGCTGGCTGCTCTGGAAGGCGCCGGCCTGGCCTTTATTCCCGAAGATATGGTCGCGAAGGATATTAAGTCCGGAAAGCTTGTCCGCGTGCTCGCAGACTGGACACCGCCGTTCCCGGGCTATCATCTTTACTATCCAAGCCGCCGTCAGCCATCTGCCGCGTTTGCTCTTTTCGTTGAAGCGGTGCGGTATCGAAGCTGAAACACGATCGCGATGTCCTCGTCGTCGAGGTCGAAATTCCTGGCCTTCACGTTCAGCTTGTCGACGTGCAGGTCCGAAATGAAGATATCCCGATTGGCGCGGCACTGCGGTGGTGCGTGTCTGAGGCCAGCGCGATCGTCGAGGCTGGTTCCGTGCATTATTTAGCTCAGCTCACAAGTCCTTGCGGATATTAGCGCCTTATCTTTGAGAGGCCACGCGCTAAATCAGTACTGTCGTAGCTGGCTTCGGCCGGCTCTCTGCATCCTTAAGCGAGCACTCTCATGAACAGATCGATCGCCCGCCGGGAAACCCGGTTCTGCTTTGCCATCCCCGCTGCCACCTTCTTTTTCCTCTTCGCTGCTCTCGAAGTCGCCGATTGGATCGGCATTGCACCCGCGCAAGCTTCGGTTCCCGCCTCGGCCACCATCGAGGTTGTTAGCTAGCTGCGATCCCTGGCGCGACAGGCCTCGCTCTGAATGCCGATGTCACTTTCGCGAAGGGGCCTGATCACAGGCCCAAGCACCCATGGAGGTCTTGCGGCCATCGATGACGCCGCCGGCCAGGCGAAGGGAGCCGTCTTGTCAACTCAGTAGCTTTGCAGCAAAAGCTCATGAGTTAGCACCAGGATCTCGCTCGAAACCCGCGCCCAAGAGAAGCTCTCCGTTTACACCTTAATCTGAGCAATCGCATCGGACCAGGCTGAGATCGTCCAGTCGACATCCTCCTTCGTGTGCGCAAGACTCACATAGTATTTTGACTCACCTTTCATGATGCCTTTCTGACGCAAGAGCGCGTTGAAGTGTGCGGCGACCGCTCGATCAGCCTTCAGCATGTCGCGATAGTCGCGGATTGGCTCCGGCGTGAAGACAACGTCGAAAAGCGGCGGCTCTCCAAGGACCTGAGCACGGACGCCGGCATTCGTTAGCAGGTCCTGAAGCGCCGTCATCAGTGCGCGGCCGGTCGAGAAGACTTTCTCGTATGCGCCAGGCTGCTTGAGGACCTTCAATGTTGCAATTCCGGCGACGGCGGCCACCGGATTGCCGGAAAGCGTTCCGATCTGAAACAGAAAATCCTCGTCCGCCACGGCGAGCTTGTCGAAATGCTTCATGATGTCGGCGCGCCCCGCTACCGCGGCCAAGGCGTAGCCGCCTCCAACGATCTTGCCGAGGGTGCAGATATCGGGGGTCACGCCGTAGTATTCCTGCGCCCCACCGTAGGCGAAGCGGAAGCCGGTGACGACCTCATCGAAGATCAGCGGGATGCCGTGCTCGGCTGTAACGCGCCGCAAGGCCTGCAGGAAGCCCGGCTGCGGCGGGATGAGTCGTTGGAACGGTTCGATTATGACGCCTGCGAGCTCATTCTTGTTTTCGTCAATGAGGCTCTTGACCATGTCGATATCGTTGAAGGCAGCAATCAGCACCTCTTCCTGCACGCTTTTCGGAATGCCCGCGGAGTCGGGAACCGGTCGCGGAAAGTTACCGGGCCGCTTAGGCGCGAGCGACATAAGGGCGTAATCGCTCATGCCGTGATAGCCGCCCTCGAATTT
>JBKJWE010000005.1:0-2836 GCA_046717045.1 Nitrospiraceae bacterium
CGGCGATCGCCATCCCGAACTTCTTGGCCTATCAGGCGCGGTCGCGCCAGGCCGAAGCTCGGACCAACCTGGGTGCAGTGTTCGTGTCAGAGACGGCCTGGTTCGGTGAGAATAACCTGTATTCCAACTTTGCAAGTATCGGCTTTACCCTCGCCGGGACCGGAAACCGATACACCTATCGCAGCCCAGACGCGACAGGGGCTGCTGGGTCAACTGGTGCACAGGGTGTGGATGTATTTTGGAGCAACGCGGGATCAGGGACGGCTGGCGGAGTGAATATTGCCGAACAGGCGCAAGGAGCTCCGAGTGGCGCGGTTGTGCCTGCGGCTGGTGTAGCCGGCTCGTTCACAGCAACTGCTAATGGAAATGTCGATGGTGACGCCACCGTCGACAAGTGGCAGTTGAACGACATTAAGGCCATATTGAACGCGAATAACGACGTCACGGGTTAACGGGTTCCTTCTCACGGGAGAACGAGGCGGGGAGAGCATATCTCCCCGCCTTGATGTTCGTGCAGCAAGTTTGGTCAGTTTCAGCCAAATTGATCGGGACCATCCTTCCGAGGCAGCTCATCCCCAGGCAGTTCATCCAAGGGCTTCAGATGGCGAGTCTATCTCAAAATGAAAAGGGTTTTACTCTGATCGAGTTAATGATCGTGGTCGCGATCATCGGAATCTTGGCGGCGATTGCCATCCCGAATTTCCTGACTTATCAGGCCAGGTCGAGGCAAGCGGAGGCTAGGATCAATCTCGGTTCGGTTTATGTCGCCGAAACAGCATGGTTTGGAGCGCATGACTTCTACTCGAACTTTGCCAATATCGGCTTTACCCTCGCCGGGACCGGAAACCGATACACCTATCGCAGCCCGAACGCCGTTGGGACTGGTGGAGCAACGCCCACTCAAGGTGTGGATATGTATGCCACCGGTGCAGGCTCAGCGACCACTGGGGGTACCGCTATTGCTGATGTGATGACTTCCTCTGGTGCCGTTGTGCCAGCTCCCGGTGTTGCCGGCGCCTTTACTGCGACAGCGGTAGGAAATCTCGACGGTGATGGCACATTCGACCATTGGTACCTCAATGACATAAAGAGCGTTGTCATTGATTCGAACGATGTCACGGGCTAATTTCGCCCCAGGTTGAATCCTCTTGTTAGAGTCTCTCCCTTTTCTTGAGTTTCGTAAGGTTGTCGCGTACTATTCCTCAAATGTGAAGACTCTCTCCAGCCACTTCCAAACCAGAAATCTGTCATTTCACCATAGGCCAGTTTCGGCTGTCCGAAGTGGTTCTGCAATTGGTGCAGCAGGCCTTTCGACAATTGGCCTGCTGCTCGTCTTTGCTCCGCTCTTAGAGGGAGGCACCACTCATTTTGCCGTCATGGTCATTCGGTTGCTCATCGCCACGCTGGCAGGGTTGGCGCTCTAT
The DNA here is from genome assembly GCA_046717045.1 of Nitrospiraceae bacterium. Lineage (GTDB taxonomy): Bacteria > Nitrospirota > Nitrospiria > Nitrospirales > Nitrospiraceae > JBKJWE01. The sequence goes on from JBKJWE010000005.1 coordinate 1,425, forward strand.
CGAGCCGTGCGCAGGCAAGAGATAGAAACTCGATTAAATGGCCTGGGGAAACCCCTTTTATTGTATCTTGCGCTAGCTCTCTGTTCCACACTCTTCTCTCCATACCAGAACCAGAGCATGCAGTGGCTCATTGTCTTGCTAGGCTATAGCGCGTTGCTCTACTTACTTATCTCATTCATGGCAGATTGGAAGGATGTTTCGGCCCTTCTCAGTCTGTTGGTCTTGATGGGATGTTTTGAATCGACATTATCTTTCTGGCAGTTGTGGCAAGGAGATCCAAGGCCCGTAGGAACATTTTTTAATCCGAATTTCCTGGCAGGGTATCTAGTGGGAGGGTGGCTACTTGGGCTGTCCTACCTTTGCTATCTGCCGTCTAGGCGGATATGGAAACAGAATCCCATGACAAGTGCTCGGGCTGTGCTGACAGGCCCCTTGTGGATTCTGATGGGGGGAGTGGGGCTCACACTCGCCATTGCCTGGACCGGATCACGCGGAGCTGCTTTGGCTGCTTGTACGGGGTCGATGGTCGTGATCGGCTTGCGGTATGGCCGAAAGGGGATAGCATTCCTCTTGCTTTTGCTACTCATGGCGGCGCTTGTTCCCAGCCCTGTAAGAGAGCGTTTCTATGCGGAACATGTCCTCAACCCTGTGGCCTATGCACGGTGGCAGATGTGGCAAGGGGCTCTGCACATGATGGCCGATCACCCCATGGGTGTGGGGCTGGGATTATATCAATATCTGTATCCTCCTTACGCGTTTCCTGTCGATCAGGCCATCGCTCGATACGGGAATATCGCACAAACCCCGCATAACGAATTTCTGCAAATGGGAGTCGAGCTAGGGGTACTCAGTCTGGGTATTTTTGCCTGGGGGACTTGGATAATCGGACAGCACGTGAAATGGATTCTCAGTCAGCGCCTAACGCGAGGCGAGCGATGCCTCATTGTTGGGGTGGCTGGTGGGGTTGTGGCACTATTCACCCATTCCGCGGTGGATTCCAATCTGCACGAGCCTGCCCTCGCCATTGTGCTTGTTCTGTTTATTGGGATCATTCTTGTCTGCCGACGGCTACTCGAAGAAAAACACACAGCATCTGTCTCCAAGAACGTGGTTCGAGTCGCACCAATTTGGGGATGGCTGGGCTTCGTAATCATTCTCGCTGCGATCGTCGGTGTCGTTCGTCTAGGTACAGCGTGGACGTGGTACGAAGCGGGTGGGGAATTGCACCGGAAGGGGAAGATTACCGGCGCGATGGAGTATTACCGCACCGCAATCCTTCTCGATCCGGGGAAAGCGCTCTATCATAGCGGTCTAGCCGCAGCGGAGTTTTCTCTGTATGAACGCCAGCACGACCTGGGCATCGCGCGAGATGGTCTCGATGAACTCTGTCGGGGCATTGCATTGAATCCGTT
>JBKJWE010000006.1:0-3729 GCA_046717045.1 Nitrospiraceae bacterium
GTCGTATGTGGCCGATCTGCCATTGAATTCGTCCGAGTTTATTGACGGAAAAGAGAGGTTCTGTCATTCTGGTAAAAAATGGGAACGGGGAGTGTATGTCTGGTCAGCAAGTAAGGGAGCGCAAGGTCGCAGTCGTCGGGCTTGGTTATGTAGGCCTTCCAATCGCGGTGGCCTTTGGCAAGCAACAGCGAGTCATCGGTTTTGATATCAACAAAGCGAAAATTGCTGAACTTCGTAAGGGGATTGATCGAACCGGCGAGGTATCTGCTGCCGATCTAAGTGCGACCGATATCCACTATACATTCGAGCCGAGGGATCTGAAATCGGCGGATTTCGTTATCGTGGCTGTTCCAACGCCGATCAATGAGGCGCTTCAGCCGGACCTGACCGCACTCCGGAAGTCCTCCGAGCTGATTGGAGCCAATCTCTCGCCTGGAGCGATTGTGGTGTTCGAGTCAACGGTCTATCCCGGAGCGACTGAGGAAGTATGCCAACCGATCCTGGAAGAAGCTTCTGGCATGAAATGCGGTGTGGATTTCAAGCTCGGCTATTCTCCGGAGCGCATCAACCCTGGTGACAAGGAGCATACACTCGAGAGAATTATAAAGGTTGTTTCGGCCCAAGATGCGGAGTCACTGGAGATCGTTGCAAATACCTATGCCTTGGTTGTAAAAGCTGGTATCCATCAGGCGTCGAGCATCAAAGTCGCCGAAGCAGCAAAAGTGATTGAGAATACGCAACGAGATTTGAACATTGCCCTGATGAATGAGCTGGCGCTCATTTTCCATCGGCTCGGGATCGATACCAAATCGGTGCTGGACGCCGCTGGTACCAAGTGGAACTTTCTCAAATTCTCTCCCGGATTGGTTGGAGGGCACTGTATTGGGGTCGATCCCTACTACTTGACGAGCAAGGCCGAGTCTGTTGGGTACCACCCCGAGGTGATTCTCGCCGGACGTCGTATTAATAACGGCATGGGAAAGTTCGTCGCCGAGCAGACAATGAAACGGTTGAGCGAGCTGGCTCGGCCAGTCAACGATCTCAAGGTCGCGGTCCTCGGACTCACGTTTAAAGAGAACGTACCGGACTTGCGAAACAGCAAGGTCCTGGACATCATTCAAGAGTTGCGTGAGTATGGCGTTCAAGTGTTGGTCCATGATCCGATCGCAGAACCGGAAGATGCTGTAGACGAGTACGGTATACATTTGAGCGAGTGGGAAGATCTGAAGAACATGGACGGAATTATTGTGGCCGTGGCGCATCGTGCATATGCTGAGATGGGGTTGGCAAAACTCCTGAAGCCTCTTCGCAGCCAGCTTGACGGTGTGGTCATCGATGTAAAATGTGTGCTTGACCAGAAGAAACTTCCCAAGACTTTAAAGTACTGGCGTCTGTAGAACACTCAGTAGCCAGCGGCTTCCTCTCCTTATCATCTTCGTGAAATATCGCCCTGGATTTGCGGGGTGGCAGAGGGTGGTTGTTCGTCGAGCGACCTCTCTGGATCAAAAAGCAAACAATCGCCAGCATCACCCCGCTATATATAGACGAAATAAGATTTTTCTCTACAACCTGTGGGAGTTGGTGTAGACTACAGCTGGCATCAAAATTCCACTGGCTTCCAGCGATTTCAAGATTTCTTCTGTTGACCTCATAAGTTATGGATAAGTTCTTCTCAAGGACGTTTCAGAGCCGCCTTTCCTCTCTTCCTACTTTATGTGGGGTGATCTCGTTTTCTGCAGTAGTCCTTATCGCTGGCTGCGCGTACTTCAATTCACCCGACATAAAGAGGGGCGACCAGCTCCTCGCAGCGGGTAAATGGGAAGAAGCCAGTTTAGCCTATAAGCAGGCCCTGAAGGATGATCCGTTTAATCCAACATTACAAGAGAAGTATGCCATGTCCCGCGAGCGTGCTGCGGCTGTTTATGAAGAGCGAGGTCGCGCCTTACTGAAAGAGCATCAGTCCGATTTGGCTGCAGACCAGTTCAAGCGTGCGTTGACCATGGAACCGTCAAATTCCGAACATCAAACGGGCCTTGCCGAAGCGCTTCGGCAGAAAGAAGCGCGAGGACAACATCGGGAGGCGGATCGATTGGTCCAAGTCGGTCGAGTTGACGAGGCGATGGAAGGCTATGCCAAAGCCGCTGAACTGGACCCGTCCTTCAAGGAACCTCTCGAGAGTATCGCAAAGTTGGCTGAAGAGCAGCAGGCGCTGTCTCGTGACGATCGCAAGAAGCAGCCGATCACCCTTCGGTTCCGCAACGCCGGCTTAAAAGAAGTGTTGGAGAGCATCGGTAAGGCGGGGGGCATGAATCTCGTCTTTGACAAAGATATTCGCAACGACCCCGTCACCATTACGATCCAAGATACTCCGTTCGACGACGCGCTCAACTTGATCCTGAATAGCAACAACCTGTTCGCGCGCACCGTTCCCCCTGGGCTTCTGATCATCAGTCCCAATACCAAGCAGAAACAGGAGCAGTATCAGGACCTGATGATCCGAACGTTTTATTTGTCCCACGCCAAAGCGAAAGATATGTTGGTGCTGTTGAAGAGCATGCTGGATTCCAAGCGCATGCACGCGAATGAGCAACTGAACACGATCGTGCTCCGCGACCAGCCGGAGAAATTGGAAATGGCCGAGAAGATTATTTTGGCCAACGATCGTCAGGACTCGGAAGTGCTCTTTGACGTCGAAGTGCTCGAAGTGGATCGTACCGTCAATCAGACGTACGGTTTGACATACCCCAAGCAGATTGCCGGCGCCATCGTACCTCCGGGGTTTGCGGGTCTGATCGCCGGCGATATTGCGCAACAATTCACTGTGCGCCAACTCACAAGCCTCGGCCAAGACAGCTATTTGTTGAAGCTTCCGACCAACATTCAATTGGATTTCTTCAAGCAAATAACCGATGCGAAGACGCTCGCGGCTCCTAAGGTCCGCGTGGTCAACAACAAGAAGGCGGAAGTCAACATCGGCGATAAGCAGCCGATCCTTTTGTCCACGACAAATGTATTGCCCGGACAGGCTGCGACCGGAGCGGTCCCCACGACCTCCACGGTAACGTCGATCGAGTTTCGTGACACAGGGGTGAAGCTCACGGTTGAGCCCGCAATTCACCTGGGGAATGAGTTATCGCTCAAGATGAAAATCGAAGTCATTCGGCTTGGAGAGCAAGTCACGCTCCAGGCCAATCCTCCTATTACGCAGTTCAAGTTCGGTAACCGGTCCGCCGAAACCATGCTGAATGTGAAGGATGGAGAAACCATTGTCCTAGGTGGGCTGCTCCAAGAGGAAGATCGAAAAACCAGGACGACCATTCCTTGGATCGGCGATCTCCCCTTTATCGGCAATCTGTTGAGTTCGTTTCAGACGACGCGCGTTACGACCGAGGTTATTCTGACCATCACGCCGCACATTGTCCAAAGCATGACGCCCCCCGGCGCTAGTAAACAGGTGTTTTGGTCCGGAACAGATTCGACCTATGCGACCGCTCCCCTCTACTCGTCGCACATCAAGAGAACGACGAACGTCGGTGGGCTGCTGCAGGGACCTGCCGCGGCGATGGCAGAAGGTATGGGACCGAAAGGGACTGTGAAGGGGAAAGGAGCTTCTGCGTCGTTGAGCCAACTGGGGGCAATAGGCCCCATCCTGTCGATCAAGCCGAGCGAGTCGACGGTCCAGGTGGGTAAAGAGTTCAAGTTGGCCATCAGTGACGAGCGGTTGCGATC
>JBKJWE010000007.1:0-6611 GCA_046717045.1 Nitrospiraceae bacterium
ACACACAAACCGGCACCGCCTCACGCGAAGCCGACCACAGAAGTTCCTCCGGCGTTCAAAGGAACCACGGCTATCGGTGCGGTGGAGGGCAGCAGCACGCCCGCGCCTCCAGAACCGGTGAGGACCCCGGCAGTCTCGGTACATCCCCTCGATCTAGCCGCCATGGTGGAACCAGAGCAGGCGCCGGAGGTCCCGGGCCAGGACCATGTCGAGGAGCCAATCGCCGAGGAGAATCCACTCACGCTCGCCGCTGATCTCATCGAAAGCGTGCTCCATGAGCATGATAAGACAGGGGAACATCCGGCCATTCAGAAATCGCAGTCAGCCGAGGATTCGCCAACACCTTCTCCTTCGCCCCAGACTGGAGTCATGGCCCAACTCGAAACCTGGTTGCGCACGATCCAGGCACGACGCCGCGATCAGGATCACACCAAAGCCGCGTGATCCAAAACTTCCTAATACTTTTCGCTGGTTTGACCCGCCTCAGACACCCTGTTACAATCTCGCCCTGCTGGTCACGGCAATAGGAACGGCGCCTCACCTTTTTCCAGATATCGAAACGAGCCGGGCATGCAGCGAATACTGGTATTGCACGGTCCTAATCTGAACCTCCTCGGTACCCGGGAGCAACAGGTCTACGGCTCGCTCTCGCTCGATACCATCGACGCCACGATCACCAAACTGGCCGAGGAATTAGCGATCGAAGTGGATATCCGCCAGTCGAACGGCGAAGGGGAACTCGTCGGATGGATCCAAGAAGCCAGGAGCGGTTACGACGGCATCATCATTAACCCTGCCGGATATACACACACGAGCGTGGCCATTCGCGACGCCATCGCGGCAGTCAACCTCCCGACCATCGAAGTGCATCTGTCGAATATCCATAGGCGCGAGGAGTTTCGACACAAGTCGTATATTGCGGCGGTCGCCGTTGGACAGATTTCCGGACTGGGTCCCTCAGGCTATCTGCTCGCGCTCCGCGGCCTGCATGAGCATCTGGTCACCATGCGCCGGGCCAAAAAGTCTGGAACGCGTGATACCAAGTCGGCTAAAGGCACAAAGTAGTTCAACACAATGTTACACGGGAAAGGGAACAGGGCGTGATTTCTACAACAGATTTTCGAGGCGGCGTCCGGCTCATGGTGGACGGACAACCCTTTTACATCGTCGAATTTCAGCATGTGAAACCGGGCAAGGGTGGCGCTTTCGTTCGAACGAAACTGAAGAGCTATCTCTCCGGCAACGTCCTGGACCGCACGTTTCGTTCCGGCGAGCGGTTTGACGAGCCGGATTTGGAAGAGCGAGAAATGCAGTTTCTCTATGCGACCGGCGACGACTATACGTTTATGGACTCGGAAACGTACGAGCAGCTCACCTTTGAGAAGAAAAGTCTCGGCGACAACGCCGACTTGCTCAAAGAAAACATGATCGCCAAGATCCTGATCTACGAGCACCGACCGATCGCCGTTGAGTTGCCGATCTTTATCGAGCTGAAAGTGGTCGATGCCGAACCGGGCGTGCGTGGAGACACCGCGTCGGGCGGCACCAAGCCGGCCATCGTCGAAACCGGCGCCACCATTAAGGTGCCTCTCTATCTGGAAGTCGGCACCGTCATCAAAATCGATACGCGTACTCGGGCCTACGTGGAGCGTGTTCGGTGAGCAAGAAAAAGTCCGGCAAGTCGAAATCACGCGGGATGCCGATCATCCTGCCTCAGGCCTTTGCCGACCAGCAGAGAGGCCAGGGGACCTCCTCGCTGTTGGGCCATCAAACCAAACATGTCCAGGAGCTGATCGACCTGCTTAAGCGTAATCAACTGACCGAATTGGAACTCGAACGGGACGGCGTCCGAATTCGAGTCCGCCACGAAGTTGGAGGTCGGACGATCACGACGAGTCTGTCTGAGCCAGGACCCTCGGCGAGTTCCTCGTCGGCGCAATCGTCTTCCCAAACAAGCGCGCCGACCATGGATACGACGGGCATGGTGACCATCACCTCGCCGATCGTCGGCACCTTCTATCGCTCCCCTTCGCCCGATGCCGACCCCTACGTGGAAGAAGGCGAGGACGTGAAGAAGGGACAGGTCCTCTGCATCGTCGAAGCCATGAAGTTGATGAATGAGATCGAGTCGGAGGTAGACGGCCGCATTACGAAAATTCTGGCCGAAAGCACGAAACCGGTCGAATACGGCCAGGCCCTCTTCCTCATCGATCCGAAACCCTCGAGCTAGGCCACTTCCAATCATCCATCTCGGAGCCATTGCGTGTTCAAGAAAGTTCTCGTCGCCAATCGCGGAGAAATCGCCCTACGGGTCATCCGCGCCTGTAAGGAACTCGGCATTAAGACCGTTGCCGTACATTCCGAGGCGGACGCGAACAGTCTGCACGCCCGCGCCGCAGACGAAAGGATCTGCATCGGGCCTCCCGAGGCCGCGCTGAGTTACCGGAATATTCCCAATGTCTTGAGCGCCGCGGAAATTACCGGCGCCGACGCCATCCATCCCGGCTACGGCTTCCTCTCCGAAAATGCTCACTTCGCCGAGGTCTGTGAATCCATAGGCGTCAAATTTATCGGTCCAACCTCAGAAAACATCGCCTTGATGGGCGACAAGGCCAAGGCGCGCGAGGTGGTCATGCGGCGAGGCCTCCCGGTGACCCCTGGCAGCCCCGGTGGATTGAAGAGCGAGCAAGAAGCCCTCGAGGCGGCCACCAAGATCGGCTATCCAGTCATCATCAAAGCGGCTGCCGGTGGGGGAGGCCGCGGTATGCGCGTCGTCAACAAGGCCGAGGATTTGGCACGCGCCTTTCAAGCCGCACAAGCCGAAGCCAAGTCGACGTTCGGCAATGACAGCGTCTATCTCGAGCGTTACTTCCTCGAGCCACGCCATATCGAAGTACAAATCCTCGCCGACTCTCGCGGCCATGTGGTGCACCTCGGCGAGCGCGATTGTTCCATTCAACGGCGGCACCAGAAGCTGGTCGAAGAAACACCCTCGCCGGCCGTGGACGAGAAACTCCGCCGTGAAATCGGCCGCGTCGCCGTAGAGGCGGTGAAAGCCGTGCATTATCGGAACGTCGGCACCGTCGAATTTCTTCTCGACAAAGACCGCAATTTCTTCTTCATGGAAGTGAACACCCGCATCCAAGTCGAACATCCCATCACCGAGATGGTCACGGGCATCGATCTCATCAAGGAGCAGATTCGTCTCGCCGATGGGCAGGCGCTCTCGTTCAGGCAGCAGGATGTGCAACTGAACGGCCACAGCCTGGAATGCCGGATCAATGCCGAAGATCCGGAGAAGTTCACCCCGTCGCCTGGTCTGATCACCAAATACAGTGCGCCCGGTGGTTTCGGCGTTCGTGTGGACTCTGCGATGGAATCAGGGGCGGTGGTGGTTCCACACTATGACTCTATGATTGCCAAGCTGATTACACATGGACGAGACCGCCAAGAATCCATGGCCCGTATGCGCCGTGCCCTCGACGAGTTCGTCATCGAAGGCATCAAGACGACCATCCCCCTCCACAAACGCATCCTCAACGACCCCGACTTCCAAAAAGGACACGTCTCCACCACGTTTCTTGAGCGATTTCTGGCAAGCTGATCCACCAGTCTCCTACCTGGAGCCTGGAGGCTTCTTCAGGCTACAATCCTGCGATCATGCCAACACATGGCGCTCACCAGAATTTTTCAGGCCTTTACGTTATCCTCGATCCGTCGGTCTCATCTAACAGCCCGTTGAGCGATGTCCTGACTCAATCTGCTCAAGCTGGCGCGAAGATCTTTCAGTACCGGAATAAGACGGCCTCGATGAAGGAGGCCTATGAAGAGGCATTGCCGTTGAGAAAGACTGCTGCTGAGTTAGGGGCCTTGTTCATAGTTAACGATCGCTGCGATTTAGCGCTGGCGGTCGATGCAGACGGCGCGCATCTAGGCCAAGAAGACTTACCCTACGCTGACGCACGGAAGGTGCTGGGGTCGGATAAATGGATCGGGCTTTCAACTCACAACGCGGATCAGGTAAGAGAGGCCGAACAACTCAAACCTGACTATATCGGCTTTGGGCCGATCTTCAAACCGGGGTCAAAACAGGATCACGACCCAGTGGTTGGAATAGACGGGCTCAGAGCGATTCGCTCGCTCACCTCGTTGCCAGTCTTTGCGATTGGGGGCATTCATGCAGAGCAGGTCGGGGAGGTGATGCGCGCAGGAGCCAACGGGATCGCGGTCGTCTCGGCAATCCTCAAGGCCCCTGATATCAGCCACGCCGTGAAAGCGTTCCTCGCCCAGATGCCAAAACCAACCTCATCAGCTTCGTGACTGCGGCCATTCTCGCCAGCCCCGCTACTTCACGGTGAAAGTTCCGCTCGAGCGCAGGACGATAGGGAAGTGGACCGATTACCGGCACGCCCGCGAGCTGTCGAAGCAGGCGCAAGGTGGATCGTTCCTGTCCTTGTGCAACGGCGGTCTTTGAATTACTCGTACGATTCAGCACCAGCGCGACGATGGACATCCTGCGCTGACGCAGGGCGTTCAGCGTCAGCATAGCGTGATTCACTCCGCCAAGACTGGCCCGTCCCACAACCACCACCGGTGTCTTCAATCGGGCGATCAGATCCAGCACATCGCCGGTTCTGGTGAGAGGCACATGCAGACCGCCAACACCTTCGACGAGTAGCAGATCGTGCCCCAAGCGGAGAATGCGAAACGCGCGCTCGATGGTCGAGAAGCGTATGGATTTCCTCGACAACCGTGCCGCATCCAACGGCGCAACCGGCTGGCGAAACGCGTAGGTCCTGATCAATGTCAGGTCGTCTTGGACCAAGGCCGCTCGCTTCAGGTGACCGGCGTCTGACCCAACTTCCCTGTTGATACCTGTTTCAACCGGCTTCATGACTCCAACCACATAGTCTCGCTTGCGCAACGCTATAGCCAGCGCAGCCGTCACGACTGTCTTGCCGACGCCGGTATCGGTGGCAGTGATAAATACAGACTTGTGAGGGATGGTTCGTGGCATTGGGGGCAACTACAAATCCCGGCTATCGCAATTCCATACTTGGCCAGAGATGTCCTCCAACTGAGCCAGATGCAGGATGGTCTTCGCGACTTCGTTGAGGTCGGGTGGTCGCCTGAGCGCATGATTGGTCCATTGGCCAGACTCTGGAATCGCACGTTTCGAAAGGTCCGTCTTCTGCCAACCCGGCAACAGCAAATTCACGCGCACATTCTGTAGCCCCCATTCCTGGGCCGCAGTCTTCACCAATCCAATCAGGCCAGCCTTGGACGCCGCATAGGCCGCCTGGCCGATCGACCCATGAAAACCCGCATGCGATCCGATGACGATGATCGAGCCTCCGCCTTGCGCCAAGAGGGGAGGGGCCATGGCCTGCAAGCAATGAAACGTTCCTGTCAGATTCGTCGCGATGACATCGGCCCAGTCCTCTTCATCTTGCCGCAGCACGAGTTGACTCGTGGCGATGCCGGCATTGCACACAAACACCGAAGGTCTCTTGGCCCAGCGGGTGAAGGCCTCCACCATCTGGCGAACGGCTTGCGTCTCGCAGATATCGGCCTCAAAGAGCGTCCCGCGCCCACCGGCTTTCTTCACAAGACGAAGGGTCTCCTCTGCTGTGGTCTTACCGCGATGATAGTGGACGCCAACGGACCAACCTTGTGCCGCGAACGCCACGCCGATGGCACGACCAATCCTTCCCGACGCGCCGGTCACAAGAACAGCACGGGAAGTCTCCGACGGTAATCGAGAAGATCGTGAAGTCGTCTTGCGGATACGAGCGGCCATGGGGAGAGGATTATGGGTCTGAACCGGCATGAAAACAAGCCTGCCACCAACGTCATTCAATGCTGTTGCCGCCTCTGGGACTCCTATGTTACGGTCATTAGAATGGTTGACTCTCGGAGGGTCTCACGCATGGCGCCACATACCTCTCGATCGCGACGAATCCGTACGATCGCCGCAGCATTGCTGATATCAGCGGTCTGGTCAATCTCATATGCCACCGAAGAACTACCGGTCGTCGTCCAGTCAGAAGACTATTTTCCGGATGACATTGGCAACAAGTGGACCTATCGCGGACAGATCACGGAAGGCCCGCTCCAAACGATCGACCACAAGTTTTTCACCAATGTGTCTTCGGTGACCGGCACCAAAACCATTAACGGCTTGAAGGTGACCGTCTTTCACGATACGAATCCCGGCAATCACGGCGACTCGGATAGTTTCTATCGCCGCGATGTCGTCGGCATCGTCTACCACGGCTCCGAACCGGGCACGCCGTTAGAAAAACAGCTCGTGCCCTATCAGATTGTCCGGTTCCCCGTCAAAATCGGCACAACGTTCTCTCAATTCGACCGGAAGAACCTCGACTTCGGAACCGACATGGACCAGGATGGCGTCAATGAAAAGGTTGATGCCCAGGGCGATTCGACTGTCGTGGGACAAGAGTCCATAACCGTCCCAGCCGGCACGTTCAAGGACGCCATGAAAGTGGAAGCCCGGATGCGGATGCGCATCCATCTCTCCTGTGCGAAGAAGACCGCGCTCGGCACCGATGTGATGACCGCCTGGTTTGCCAAAGGCGTCGGGTTGGTGA
>JBKJWE010000008.1:0-7704 GCA_046717045.1 Nitrospiraceae bacterium
ACAGGAGTAGCGCTTGTGCTATCCGCGATAAGCCATACGCTCTTATAGATACCTATGGACGTTCAAGATTTTCTAGTACAAGGTGACGGTCTCGAGGAAGACAAGCGCGAAGCTTGGCAACTCTTTCAGCAGGCCTACGAACGCCAGATGAAGGGCGAGTTAGAGGAAGCCGTCGGCCTATACAGACGCTCGCTGGCCACGCATCCGACGGCCGAAGCGCATACGTTCCTCGGATGGACCTACAGTTTCATGGGCCGCCTCGACGATGCGATCGAGGAATGCCAACGCGCGATCGCTCGCGATCCGGAATTCGGCAATCCCTATAACGATATCGGCGCCTACATGATCGAGCAGGGGCGATTCGACGAAGCCATTCCATGGTTTGAGAAAGCCATGCACGCGAGACGCTACGAAAACCCGGCCTTCCCCCACTTGAACCTCGGCCGTGTCTACGAGAAGAAGGGTCGCTGGACCGAAGCCATCGATGCGTACAAGAAAGCCCTCGCGCTGAACCCGAACTACGCGCTGGCGAAAAAGTCTTTGGGCCGGCTGATCAGCTCATTGAACTAGGAACGATAATGGATGCATCAGAGAAGATGGTGTTGGTCGCCGTCACGGACATTTTTTTCTACACGAAGGTCCGCGATGCCTTGAAGCCGAAAGGCTACCGGCTCGAACGGGCGCGATCGCAATCTGACATCGCCGAAAAAGCGTCGGCTACCACCCCAACCGCCGTGATTCTAAACATGAACGACGAGACTCTCGACGCGTTTCAGGCCTTGGAAACGCTGAAGGCGGATCCCCGCTTCCAAGACATTCCAACCTTGGCCTTTGCCAATCACGAGGAAGTGGACACCTGGACTCGAGCCAAAGCGCTCGGCGTGACGAAGATCGTGTCACGGAACGAATTTTCCGCTCGGATGTCTGATCTCTTTGATGAAGTCGCGAGAGTTCAGTCATGAAACAATCCCGCCTTCACGATCGACATACCGCACTCGGGGCAATCTTCGAAGAGACTACGGGCTGGGACACGGTCGCTCACTATGGCAACTGGGAAGCAGAATATCAGACCGTACGCCGCGCCGTCGGGTTGTCCGACCTCTCGCACCGCGGCAAGATTCGCGTCACCGGCGAGGACCGCGTCAAATGGCTGCAGAGCATCATCAGCAACGACATTCTCCCCTTACAGCCGGGCCAAGGCCGCTACTCCAGCTTTCTGACCCACAAGGGGAAGATGCTCGGATATTTTCGCGTCTATGCCCAGGCGGATTCCATATGGCTAGAAGATGTCGGCGAAGTCGGCGATGCCACCTTCTCGGCATTGCGGAAATTCCTCCTGTACGGTACCAAGGCCAAGATGGAGAACTGCGCCGAGAGTTGGGGACTCCTGCTCGTGAGTGGTCCCAAAGCCTGCGCGACGGTCAACAATGCCTTCGGCGTCGAGATGAAAGAGGTGAAACCCACCCACTTCGTAACGGCTCAGATCGCCGGACAGACCGCACTGGTCTGCCGGACCGAAGAGACCGGAGAAGACGATCTTGAAATTCTCCTTCCTGCCGATGCAGTCGTGACGGCCTGGGAACGACTCATGGAGGCCGGCGCCTCACATGGCATCAAGCCGGTCGGCAGCCAGGCCCGTGAAGCATTGCGCATGGAAGCCGGCGTCCCGAAGGCCGGACCAGATTTGAACGAAGAAATAGTCCCGCCGGAGGCCAACCTGGAAGACAAAGCCTTCAGCCTGAGCAAGGGCTGCTACCCGGGGCAGGAAGTCGTCGCTCGGATGGACACCTACGGCAGCGTGCGGCGCCACTTGGTAGGACTGCTCGTGAAGGGTTCGATCGTTCCACCGAAGGGCGCAAAGCTCTTTAGCGGAGATCGTGAAGTGGGATGGATCAGCAGCGCGACGCACTCACCGCAGCTGAAAGCCCCGATCGCCTTTGGCTTTCCGCTTCGGGATTTCTCGAAACCGGACACTGCCCTCACGATAAACATCGAGGGCCAGAAGATGGAGGCGACGGTGACAGCGCTTCCGCTCTACCACCGCCCCGCCTGAATCATTTACTTCTCCGGATTTCTCGCGGCTCCGACCGCGCTCGCAAACTTCAGCAGACTTGCCCTTTCCTCATCATCCAACGCCAACAGCAGATGGGCTTCCTCGCCGTGCATGAGGCGAAGACTGAGGAACGGTTCTTCACGGCGCTTCTCTTTGTTGTCCCACATGGCGTCGATCACCTGCACCTTATCCAGCTGATTCACCGACACCACGTCATAGCGAAAGTAGGAATCGCCGATGACCATGTCAAAGACCACGTGGCCGACCGTCAGGAGCACCATGTTGAAGCGCCCTTGCTCCTCGTATCCTTCCGGCAAGAACTTATTGATATGGCACAGCGCCACTTTTCGATCGCCCAGCGCCGCGCGAATTTTCTCTTTCAGAGCCTGATAATCGATCTGGAGCGCCTTCTCATCCGGACTCGTGGCCGCGACCGCCGTATCTTCCGCCTTCTTGAAAATTTCATCTGCCGACATCAACCCCGCCATGATTTCCTCTCCTTATCGCCTTGTTACTGGTGAAGCTGTCGCGCACGAACCGCTCGGGCCACACCGACGAATCCGAGACCCGCCCACGCAAATTCTAAGAAAATGAATCCCGCCCGCTGATCGGCGACTGCGACGATTCCCAAAAGAAGCGACCCCACAATGTTCAACGTGAGATAGCCGCTGTGAAGCTCTCGCCAGACTCCGCCTTGGTTGAGCCCATAGGCCGTCAATACCATTACCGCCCCGACCATGGAAATGACCTGCAGCAACATCGAACTTCTTAGGACTCCGGTATGAGAGTCACAAAACGACGCGTTACGGTAACTGGTGAACCATCGAGAATGCAAGGGGTTATTCCGGGGAAGCCGCCGCTACTGAGCCTTCAATCGGTGGGAAAAACGCGTCGTTCCTGCATCGTCGATGACTGACACCTCGAACGTGCTTCGCGTAGCACGAACGAAGCCAAAATTGTAATACCCTCCTTCGTTCACAAGGTTGGTTGGATGCAAGCCTGGACTCGGCGGGGTCATGCGGCCAGGCCGGGCCGAAAGAGGTCCCGCGATAAACTCGTAGAAATCCGCCGTGCCATCACCGTCAGGATCATAACTATTAGCTTGGACGTAATGCACATCGCCGCCAAGAAACACGACGTTCTTCATCTTGTGAGAAAGAATCGCCTCGACGAGGACCTGTCGCTCCCGCTCGAACCCTGTGCCGTCAGACCCTCCGGCCCACCCGTCGAATCCGGGCGATCCACTCCCGCCTCCTTTCGGAATCGAGAGAGGAACGGTGGTCGCCACAACCTTCCATGTGGCCGTCGATGTCATGAGCCCGTCCAGCAACCACTTCAACTGTGCAGGTCCCAGCATCGTCTTGCCAGCGCCGTCACGATCGGAATTTCGACTGCGATATTGTCTCGTATCGAGGATGAACATCTCCAGATCAGCCCCATATCGAACCGATCGATAGAGGCGATGCGGATCGGTGGGCGGAGATGTAATTGGCCAATACTCGCGGAGCGCCTGCCGGCCAGCCGGCATTTGGCCTTCATACGGTCCAGAAAAATTGTCCTTCACTTCATGATCGTCCCAAATGACATAGACGGGAACACTTTCCAAAAACCTTCTCAATGCCGCCGCGCCGCGTTGATACCGATGCCGGGCTCGATACTCCGGCAAAGTCTTGGAGATAGAGTCTGCGCCCGGCTCATTCGGTTGAGCCGGACACACACTGTCGTTGTAAATAATGTCGCCGAGAAACAGAAAAAAGTCGGGATGGTGATCAAGAATGACATTGAAAATTGGGTAGCCGGTCGCTCCTTGACGGCAACGTTCTTGACCGCCCAAATCTCCGCTCCATGCGAACGTCACCGGAGTTGAGCTTGCAGCATCCGGCAAGGTCGTGAATTCACCTCGCGTGGCCAGGGTCACCGCCTCCCCTGGCGCCTTACCGACCAAGACATGATAGCGATAGCGCGTTGCGGGCATTAGTCCGTCGAGCACGATGGTCCGTGTAAAGTCTGTGTAGGGACTCGTCACAAACACTGGCGTTCGAGCCGCCGGCAATTGGACCGTCGCCATCTTCGACATCAGCTCCCAGGCCGCCACCGAGGCCCATTCAACCTGTACCGCTATGGACCCTTGCGTCCGCAGCCAGAGGAGTGCGGAATGGCTCGTGACGTCACCGACGGCCATACCCTGCGGCAAGGGATTCGACGTCGCGGTCGTAGGATCGGCAAACGGGCTCCCTGGCGGAAGACCCTCGCGGGACGCAGACACGCAGCTCAAGACGGCAGGGATGGAAGCGAGGAGAAGGCAAAACAGACGCAATAGAAGCATCGTGGGGGATGGCTTACCCGAACAACATCACCGCGTCAAGGTCAGCCCGCATTATTCATGAACGCTTCTGCTGCAATCGCGGATTCGCTGCTCCAACAAGCCTCCATGCGACTTCTGCTGCATGGAGGCAGGCAGGCTCGCCGCTCGGTCGGTCAACAGACTGTTTCAAGTCTGCCTCCTTCCCTCACGGCTCCGCGTGCCTGTCTCGCATGGCGACTTCGCGATTTCGCGACGAACCGTCATGAATAGTGCGGGCCGGTTGAAAATCCGACCCTCCGTCCTGCATACTGCCCCAACTGAACGGAGCACCAGATGCACGACCTCACTTGCATGATCCAAGGCTGCCAAGCCAGAGTCTACGCCCCAGCCGGAACACATAGCGTCTGTCGCGAACACTTCTTAAACTACCTGACCTGGCGACGCCGCAAAGGCCCGCAGATGTTTACCAAGTACGCCGGCATCACGATGGACGAGCGCGACCCCATCGCCGCGGAATGGGCGAAGACCGTCACCATCATCGACGCCCCCAACACCGTTCCGCAGAAGATCTGATCCAATCAACGCCGTTCGAAAGTCTGACGCCCTTCTTCAGGCGAACGCCCTGACACGTTCACCTACTCCGCACACAGACACCCATCGAGCTGACGAGTCGCAATGTAGGTCAGATTATTCCTGTACCGGGTAAAGCCCTTCTGCCTGCTGAACAGCCGTAGCAGGCAATCCGAAGACTTCTGCTCCACAAAAAATCCGTAGTCTGCCCCGGATGGCGAAGCAACCCCGAAGGGGCGCGGACCGAGCGAGCCGGTGGAAAGCACGGTCAGCGTGGACTCGGCAAGCTTCTCAGCCACATCTTGCTTCTCCCCCTGCTCAACGAGGATCGAGCTCATTCGATCTCCAAACGCGTGACGACAATTCTGATCCGACAAGGTAGTCACCTGCGCCACGCTCGCACAGCCAGCGATCAAAAGTAGAACAACAGCCGATTGAGCTGCCTTCCAAAATAAATGTTTCATAGCACGAACTTCACAAAACCATCGCAGCTAAAGAAATCCCTTGCTCCAAAGTCTTACAGTTAAACGGTTCTGGTTTGTGTGTGCGTTGCACCAGCAGGGAGACCACCAGTTCTCTATCCCATCGCCGCCGAACGGGCAAAAGACCATTCGCGTCGACGGAGTTCCCTCCAAACTCGCGAAGACCTGATCGACTGAGTGTCGGCTTCCCCAAAGCAACTCCCCACCTCGGGTTCCTCCCCGCTCAAGCAAGGATCTATTTCACGACAGGAAACACCCTGTGCGCCAGTCCAAACACGTAGCTGGCGTACCACACGGTGGGCAACCA
Organism: Nitrospiraceae bacterium; assembly: GCA_046717045.1. Lineage (GTDB taxonomy): Bacteria > Nitrospirota > Nitrospiria > Nitrospirales > Nitrospiraceae > JBKJWE01. The sequence goes on from JBKJWE010000008.1 coordinate 5,718, forward strand.
GGCCGCACCGGCAAACGCCCACGTCACACTGTCGATCCCGCTCGCAGCCCATGCCAGACCGGCGAACAGGACGGTGAGCACCAAATGGGGAAGAATTGCCCAGAGAGATTGCCGGTTCGGCGTGAAATGATAGGCCACAATCATCGCGCCCACGACCGCGAGTAAGGCATAGCAGGTGAACAGCTTCCGGTCTGACGCCTGCCAATAGGCCGCACCGAACACCACGGCGATCGCGGCATCGAGCAAGGTATCGCGCCAATTCCCCTTGGGCAGCTGGTCCGAACCCAGATCGCTTTGCAGATAGAAAAAATCAATGCAGTAGAGCAGCGTGATCGAGATTTCAATCGCCTGGAGCGGCCCCCACCCTTCCGTGATGTGCAGCACATCATAGAGCATCGACCCGAGCACAGCCGGATACAGCTGCGTGTAGGTGAATCGATGCCAGGCTGAGAGTTCTTTAATGCGCACGAGTAAGTTAGGGCCTCCTTATAAATCACCGATACGAGCAAAGAAGACTGCGAGACCGCCCGCGCCCTCCCTTATCCCATTACCGCACTGCCATGATGATGGATCATCAGCCACTCATCTCCGATCCGCTCGAAGAGATTCGTGGCCAGGACACGGGCCTGTTGGGGTTCATCTTGCTGGCTCGTAATGTTTTCGATGCAGATGACCCAGGCCATGTCGCCCGCCACCTGCACCATCACCTCGGTGAGTTCGAATTTCATCGAGAAGGTGTTGTTGAAGATCAGCACCCAGGAGTCGCGCACGGCAGGCCAATCGGATCGAAGCGACCAGCCGGGATGCACGCAGGTGACGTATTCGAGATGGGCCCACACCTCGTCCATCTTGGCGATGTCGAGGGATTCAAATGCTTCGTAAAACCGTTGATTAGCTTTATTGACTTCGGCGATCCGCTGCTCGATCATTCAGCGCTCCGAAAAAAGAGCCGTATCATACTGCAATTAAACGGCAGGCGCGAGACAGGAATTGAGCAGCCCGTCTACGTCGCCAACCGCGCAGTTTGCCGGCTCACGAGCCAAACGCCACCGAGAATGAACACGATGCCGATGACTTCGATAAGGCCGACCGCCTCCTTCAGGATGATCGCAGACAGCGTGACAGCCGCGACTGGCGTCAAATTGCCCAGCACGGAGGCTCGTGATGGCCCAATCCCTTGCACGCCGAACAACCAGGCTTGCTGCGCGACCGCTGTGGCAAACACGACCAGATAACCCAAGGCCAGCCAATCCGACAGTGTCACCGTGGCCATGCCTGCGTGCATCATCTTCTGATCGAACCAGAGTAAAGGCAGTTGGATCACCGTGGCGACAAGCAGCGTCGTCCAGTTCACGGTGAGCGCCGAGACCCGTTCCATGATCGCCCGGCTGCCGATGCTATAGAGCGCCCAACTCACCACGCCGAGAAAGACCAGCGCGCCGCCAAGCAGCGGTTGTTCCCCTGCCGAGCGAAATCCCGCGACCGATACCAGCCCCACACCCACGCAGGAGAGCAGTCCACCCGCCCAGACCGTGCGCAACGGCACATCCCGTATCAACAGGGCAGAGAGCAGCGCCGTCACCACGGGAGCCGAGCCGATTATAACGCCGGCGACCGAGCCGCTGACATACTTGAGACCAAAAAGAATAAACAGATGGTTGCCCAGAACACCGAGGCCCAACAGCCCCAGCGTGCGAAGATCCGTCGCCGTCAGCTTGGCCAGCGTCTCCCCTTGCCACCGCCATGTGGCTAAGAGAATCGCCAACCCACCGAGATCGCGCAGCACGGAAGCTTCGACAACGGAGAATCCACCCAAGGCTAGTTTCTGCGCGACGATCGAGCCGCCCCACAGCATGGCTGCTGCTACGACGGCGCCATAGGCCGCCATGTCCGACGGCCTCTTCACGATCGGGCAGGCATCCTGTTCGGCCTTATCACCAGAACTCCATCGCGGAGCGTGAGGAGAACCGCCGTCACGCGCGGGTCG
>JBKJWE010000009.1:0-7975 GCA_046717045.1 Nitrospiraceae bacterium
TGATGGTTGTCGATGCTTTACTTGAACAGAACCAAGCCGCTGTTCCCTCTAAATAGTCCCACAATTGATATGTCGTAAGAGTTGGAGTGCGGGAATAAAAGGGGTCGGGAGTCTTAAGTGGGTCTAGAAGAATGAGAAACAGGGACATTCTCCGTTGTCTAGGCGAACCCGATGGACCGTAAAGCATTCCTGCAGTGGTGCGAAAAAGCTGCGAGGTTTCTGGGGCAATAACTACCAGAGTAACTCACTGAACGTGGCGAAGCGTCAAGGCGACAGGCTTGGAAGCGGCCTGTCGCCTTTTCTTTTAAATTATCAGCTATAGGTTTTTACAGAGGCGCTTGTCGGAAAGGGGAGCGATGTCATCGGAGAAACCGGGACCCACCGAGACTGTTTTGAGTAGGAAAGCTGGAACTGACCGAGGCTTCACGGTCTGATAAGACCGTGGCAGAGGGAATTCCAGAAGGCTTCCGCTCGGATCAGTCCGGAAGGGTGGTTTCAAGAGATGCGGAGCGAAACTTTCCGGCAGGCGCCGACTGTCAGAATTACTCCGCCGGCTCCGCCCCGCCGCCCCAGAGTTTCACCGTCCGATCCCAGGAGGCGCTGGCCAGCTTAGTTCCGTCCGGTGAGAGTGTAATCCCGCGCACGCCGCCGCTGTGGCCCTTGATCGTTCTGAACGACCGGCCGTTCGAGAGATCCCAGAACTTGATCGTCTGATCGTCACCGGCGCTGATGAGAACCTTGCCATCCGGAGTGACGGCGAGCGTACGGACCCAACCGGTGTGGCCCTTCAGCGTGCGCTGCTCGGTCATCTGCGGCACGTCGAACAGCTTGATGGTGTTGTCGCGGCTGCCGGTGATGAGGACCTTTGCGTCTGGCGTAAACGTCATCGCGCCGATCCAATAGTCCATCGGCTTTTGGAATCCTCCGTCGTCTTCGACAAAGAACCCACGCTGTTCCTCCCCGTCGTCTTCATCATCCTTCCAATGCCCGTTGTGCAGAATCTTTTCCTCGCCGCTGGGCAGCACTTCCCACAGTTTGATCTTGCCGATATCCGCCCCGCTGGCCAGATGAATACCATCCGGCGAAAATGCGACGCAGACCGACCATTGGTGATCGTATTGGTCCTTGCCGAGGAGCGTCATCAACTCGGTTCCGGTCGTGACTTCCCAGATCTTAATGTCCTTATTGTGGCTGCCTCTGGCCAACATCAACCCATCGGGCGACAGAGAGAGGCTGCAAACGTTGTGATCGTAGCGCGAAAAGAGGAGTTTCACGGGTTCGCCGGTTTTGGGATTCCACAGCCTGATGGTCCGGTCTTCGCTGCCGGTCGCCAATGTCAGGCCATCCGGGGTGAACAACACGGCTCGGATGTCAGCCGTGTGGCCTCTGAGTGAACGCAACAGGCGGCCGGTCTCGATATCCCAAACACGGACGAGACGGTCCACCCCGCCGCTCGCAAGGGTCAAACTGTCCGGCGCGAAGGCTACCGACCAGACGCCGTGGGAGTGGCCACGAAAGGTGTTGATCTCGCGCGCGCCGGCTTTCCAGAACTCCAAGGAATCGACGGGGGTTGCAGCCGGCTGAACATGAGGGGTGAGCGGGGTGGGTGCCAATTGAGACGCAGTGCGATCGGGCATGGGCGCTATTCCTTACGGCGATTCGGAGGTGACGCGGCTTCTCGCCGACTGTGATTGCAAATCGGCGTTTCGGGCCAGTATAATTTGCCGTGATTTTCAGTGATCGTAAGAGATGCTGAGCCGTCAAGTCAAGCTGCGTGGATCGCCGGCTTGCGCCAATCGTCTCCTGAATAGACCCTTCGGATCGGGTCGCCAAGGAAGGTTATGGAACTGCGTTTTCAGCCTGCGCTCCTTCAAGAGGTCATCGACTCGTTCGTGGAAAAGACCGAACGGGAAGGGGACCCCACCTACTATAAGGAATTCCACGAGCTTGCCGACCCGATCTACGAGAAGTTTACGCTCGACGATCGCGAGAGCGAGTTCAAGAAGCTCTACCAGTACTTGTTCGGGACTTGGGGATTCTCCGAGATCATCCGCGATGCCTTCAATGAATATCCCTTGTTGAAGCAAAAAGTCGGCATCGTCCTGGTGAAGGGCGTGTTGAAAGAAGATCAGGAAGGCGTCGACATTCTGAGAAAGTGGGGCTCGGTCGAACATGACATGGCAAAACAGTTTGAGGAAAAAGGTTTGAAAGGTGTCGGGATCAAGCTCATTCCCCGCCGGTTCTACGATCCGGCTCTGACGCGCTATTGCCGCCATGAGCTGATGCACATCTCCGACATGTTGGACCCGGTCTTCGGCTACGATCCGGACACCAAGGTCGGGCAGAACCCGGGCGAAGAGACGCTCATTCAGCACCGGTATCGCATCTTATGGAGTTTGAGCGTCGACAGCCGGCTGACGACCGAAGGCAAGGAGCCGATGCTTCGAAAGGAAGATCGGTTCAAGGAGTTTCGTTCCTGGTATCGGAAGATTCCCGTGCCGCAATTGAAGTCGGTCTTCGAAGGATTGTGGCTGACCGGCTTCTTCACCCATGCCGAGCTGATCGAAATGTCGACGGACACCTTGCGCGTGATGGACCGCGCCGTCGACGTCGAAGGCGGCGAGGTGCCCGAAACCGAAAACAAAGTCATGTTGATGCCGGGCTTCCCCTGTCCTCTCTGCCGCTTTCCGACTTATTCGTGGGTGGAGGATCTCGGCAGCAAGATCGAATCCTACGTATTGGACTTCATCCGCGAAAACCATCCGGGATGGGACGTCGAATTCGGCGCGTGCGATCGATGCGTCGAGGTGTACAAGCTGCGCGCTGACGGCGTCATGTAATCAGCGAGTACCACGTGGGGGGAGATCCAAAATACGGTCGGCGCGACTTCTTCAAGGATTCAGTCCTTTCCGTTGCCAAAGCCGCTCAAGAATTTGCCCAACAGAAAGATGCGAAACCGGAACAGCCGGTTCCGCCCGTGCGCACGGACTGGCTGCGCCCTCCTGGCGCGGTTGCGGAAGAGTTGTTCCTGGATCGTTGCACGAAATGCGCGGATTGTGCGAAGGCCTGTCCGTATGGGGCTATCACTTTTCATCAACAGAATGGCACGCCGGTTATCTTTCCCGATCAGGTGCCCTGTTATCTCTGTGAGGATTTCCCTTGCATCGCCGCCTGCGAGACCGATGCATTGCTGCCGGTCGAGGGACGCGAGCAGGTGCTCATGGGTGTGGCGAGGGTCTCACATCAACTCTGCACGGCCGGCCAGGGTTGTCACGCCTGCGCATCAAAGTGTCCCACCGCCGCGCTGTCCATGGATTTCGACCAGCAGCGACTCGTGGTCAAGACGGAACGTTGTGTCGGCTGTGGGCTATGCGAGCAGGTGTGCAAGACAGTCAACGATCATATTGCTATCCGGGTCACCCCCGCCCGCCTTTGTCCACAGGGGTAGGTGTGAAAAACCAATATGTTCCAACAGATCGTTGCTTTCAATAAAACGGGAAAAAATCAAGGGGAAAATGCTGAAAGGATGTTTTTTTTCCTGGGGTCAGGAGAGTCGAGTTCACGCTTGACATACCCCAGACCATTACCTATCATACGCGAGCCTGTGCCAAAGGTGTGACCACAGAGGCTCGACAACTGCGAGCACACGGTTCGCACGAAGGAGCTGATTCTCAATGACGAGTAAACAGCCGGTGCAAACGACATCTGCCGCCGGCGTGATGGCCACGCCGCCCGCGATCAAAGATTCTCCCGCCGTCGAACGCGCTCTCAATCGCAGCAAGCTCTATCTCCTCGTCTCCTGGAGTCTTTTGTATCCGGAAGACGAAGAATTTCTCGACTACGTGCAATGCGGAGAATTCGTCGAAGACGGGCGTGCCGCGCTCGATGCCTTAGAAACCTCGCTCGATGGGATTGGCGGCGAACGGGCGAAGCAAAAAATTGCGCTGATGCGCAAGCAGCTTGATCACATCGAGAAGCTGGTCGCGTCGGAATGCGTGAATTGGCAATTGAGCGATCTGCAAGCCGAACACCGCCGCGTATTCAGCAACGTGATTACCCTCGATTGTCCTCCCTACGAAACGCTCTTCGGTAACGACCACGTCTTTGCGCAGTCCCACGTCATGGGCGACATCGCCGGATTCTACAACGCCTTCGGCGTCGAGCTCTCGAAAGACATTCACGAGCGCTTGGATCACCTGAGCGTCGAATTCGAGTTCATGCATTTCCTCGCCTATAAAGAATCCTACTCCCGCTGTCACGACGGAGCCGACAAGACGCAAATCGTCGTCGATGCGCAGAAAAAATTCGTAAAGAACCACGTGGGGCGCTGGGTGCCGTTGTTTTGCCGGATGCTCGTGAAGAAAGCCGACTCCGGCCTGTTCAAGCACGTGGCGGATATGACCGCGGAGTGGATGGATTTCGAAGCGGCATTTCTCGGCGTGACCCCGCAGCCGTATTCGGAAGCCGATTACCGTCCGGCCACGTTCAACGCGCCGGAAGGGCAGACTTATGAGTGCGGTGCGCAAGATCAGGGTAATGAGCTGAGTCTCTTGCTCAACGAAACAGGTGCACAAAACTTTATCGACCAAAAGGACAAGGGGAAAGACAAGGAGGACGGTGGGCCGGTTGGAACCGCCTAATTGTTCCGTATTCATGGGGTCTCACATTTTTCGTTTCTCAGCAGTCATTTTGTTTGTGCCACCGTTTAATCATTTAATCGAGAGGAGGGCATAGTCCATGAGAGTAGTGCAGACACACAACAAGCATGTGGTGTTCGGCATTCTTCTCTCTGCCCTGATCGTCGGCGTGATGCTGACCATTGGGCAGGTGCCGTTGGCCGTCAGTCAGCCGGTGACCATTCCGGCGAAGGCCGTCAAGGGGGCGATTCCGATGGATGGCGCGAACCCCGTGTGGGAGAGCGTCCCCGGCGTGATCATTCCGTTGAGCGGACAGCTGATCACAACCCCGATGCACCCGAACATTTCGGTCAAGTCGGTGTTCGTGAAGGCCATGACCAACGGGAAGGAAGTTGGTCTTCGGGTCGAGTGGATTGATCAGACCAAGAACGATACGACGATCGGTCCCCAGGACTTCCGGGATCAGGTAGCGATCATGTTCCCGGTCAATACGTCCGGCGCGCCACCCTTCCAGTGTATGGGCCAATCCGGCGGCACCACCAACATTTGGCGGTGGAACGCGGAATGGCAGAAAGACCTCGGTAAGGACAGCGCTGGGATGTGGGACGTGGACGATCAATACCCCGGTATTTTCTGGGATTACTATTTCGAAGAGCCCGCGGGCGGTGTGACCTATCCGGACCGGATTGGCCGCAGCCTCGGACCCTTCAATCCCGGCATCTGGTCGGGTAACATCTTATCCGATCCGACGCTCCGCGTGAGTTCGGTCGAGGATCTGAACGCCAATGGATTCAGCACCTTGACCACGCAGGCGCATCAGGATGTGATCGGCAACGGTGTGTGGGAACCATCCGGTTCAGTGAAGGGCGGCGGTTTCTCTGGTCCAACCTGGCGCGTCGTCGTCAAGCGGACCCTGGAGACCGGCGATGCGAACGACACTCAGTTCAAAGCGGGGATGTCCGTGCCTATGGCGTTTGCGGTGTGGGACGGGTCCAACGTCGAGCGTAACGGCATGAAGGCGCTCTCCACTTGGTTCACGCTCAAGCTTCCGTGAGCTGATCGGTCTCGGGAGAGGCCATCTTTCGCTTGGAGAGCGAGAGGGATACGATAGGTGAAAGGCCCCGGTCCGATGATGAGTCGGATCGGGGCTTCACTGTTTGTGCGTCGCGGCCGCCTGGGATGCGGTTTCCAGCTTCGTACGGCAGGTCCGGAAGGTTGCTTTTGGGCGCTACCGGAGTGTATAAAATTCAGTTGAGTTTCGTCGAAATTTGTCTGGTTTTTCAAACTGCTGGATAGACATTCGCCATGAAGGTTTCGCTGCTGTTTCCTCCAACGTGGCATCCGTCACAACCCTACCTGAGCCTGCCTTCATTGACGGGGTTTTTGGCTCAATCCGGTGTCACGAACGTCTCGCAGCGCGATCTGGGCATCGAGTTGTTGGACAGCTTGGTGACGAAGTCCTATGGGACTGAACTGTACCAGGAATTGATCGACAAAAAGCGGAGCCTCGAGCGCGAGCGAGTCGGGGAAACGGGACCAGGGAGCGCCGAGCATCTCGCCCGAGTCGTAGAATCGCTGGATCGGTTTCCCTATCTCATCGATCGGATCGAGCCGGCAAAAGACGCGCTTCGGAGTGAAGATTTCTACGATGTGGAGACCTATCGGGAGAGCCTCTTCCTGATTGACAAGTGGCTGGAAGTCATTTCCACGCTCTATTTTCCGACGCGGCTCACAGTCGTCGACAACCAATTCAGTACCTACTCGATCTACTCGTCGAAAGACCTGATGAAGGTCATCAGGGACGAGGCGCAGAATCCCTATATCAAGCTGTTCCGCGAAAAGTTCGTGCCCTCGATCGTCGGGGGACAGCCCGATCTGATCGGTGTGTCGATCACCGCGACCTCGCAAATCATTCCGGGGCTCACGCTCTGTCGCTTGCTCAAAGAGACGGCGCCGGACATTCACGTGACGATCGGCGGCAGCATCTTCACGCGTCTGGTCGACAATCTCCGCCGCTGCCCCAGTCTGTTCGATCTGACCGACGACATTGTGGTGTTCGAAGGGGAGACGGCCCTGCTGGAGTTGGTCAATCAGATGGCCGGGAAGAAGGACTTCAGCAGAGTGCCCAATTTGATCTATCGCCAGAACGGCAAGATCAATGTGAATCAGCCGTTCTATTCCGAAAACGTGAATCAATTGCCGGCGCCCAATTACGACGGCTTTCCGCTTGGCCGCTACCTCTCGCCGGAGCCGGTGTTGCCCGTGCAATTCTCGCGAGGCTGTTATTACAAGGATTGCGCCTTCTGTGCCCTCACCCTCGACCACCAGAACTTCCGGCAGAAAGAACCGGGCCGGACGATCGAGGAATTGGAATGGCTCAAGCAGCGGTACGGTGTGAAAAACTTCTTCTTTACCGACGAATGTTTTGCATTGTCTCCGACGAAACGACTGTGCCAGCAGATGATCGATCGTCAGTTGGACATTAAGTGGACCTGTGAGATGCGGTTTGAGAAGCATCTCACGCGTGAACTGCTCTCGTCGATGCGCGACGCCGGCTGCTTGAAGATCGTGTTCGGGTTGGAATCGTTCAATCAGCGCATCATGGATTTCATGAAGAAGGGGATCAAGCAGGAATGGGTTCGTCGGATCTCGAACGATTGCGTCGATCTGGGCATCGCTGTCCATTGCTACATCATCGTTGGCTTCCCGACCGAGAAAGAAGAGGAAGCCCTGGAGACGATGAATTTCATTGTGAAGAACAAGAAGCTCAACGAATCGTACGGGTTCTCCTGCCAGCCCTGTCTCTTCGATTTGGAAAAAGAAGCGCCCATCATGGAAGATCCGGGCGGCTACGGCATCCGCCGCATCATGCGTCCGTCGGCAGAGGATCTGAGCCTGGGCTTCTTCTACGAAGTGCAGGAAGGCATGACGCCGGAGCAAGCGGAACGGCTCTATCAGCACGTCTATGAAAAAGTGAGCGAAGTGATTTGCGAGTTGCCGTTCAATTACTCGATGGCGGACGGCCTGTTGTATATCGCGAAGGCCAAAGCGGAAGGCGTGCGCGTGCCGCAGCCGGCAGGATCGTAGTCGGCTGAAGAGTAGAGGCTGAAGAGAAGAGGATGATAGGAACGAACACCATCAGCGAACGGGTGACGGGTAAGATTGGCGATCAAACGCTGCTCTTCCAGTACACGATGAAGCTCGTCTTGCTCGTGGCCTTCTCCGAGTTGATCCTCTATCGGTTGGTCTCCCGGCTGGGCATGCATCTCAGCAAGTTGGCGAAGACGAATCCCTGGATCATTCCGACCTTCACGACGCTGACGGAAGTCGGACTGTGG
>JBKJWE010000010.1:0-2756 GCA_046717045.1 Nitrospiraceae bacterium
TCAACTTGGAGCCGTCGCGGTACAGCGCAACGGCTTTCACCATGCTCTTCCACGCGAAGAGATACGCGTCTTTGACGTCTTCGACCGTCGCGTCGGCCGGCATGTTGATCGTCTTGCTGATCGCGCCGCTGATGAACGGCTGTGCGGCGGCCATCATACGGATATGTGCGTCGACCGGGATGTATCGTTGACCGATTCGACCGCAGCGATTCGCGCAGTCAAAGATCGGCAGATGCTCGGTTTTGAGGTGCGGCGCGCCTTCGACCGTCATCGTGCCGCAGCAATAGTCGTTGGCTGCGGCGATTTCCTCTTGAGTGAATCCCAGCACCTTGAGCATATTGAAGTTCGATTCGGCCAACTGCGCATCGGTCAACCCGAGCTTTTCACGGCAGAACTCTTCGCCCAAGCTGTATTTGTTGAACGTGAACTGAATCTCGAACGCTTGCGCCAACCCGCCTTCCATCCGTGCCAGGGCCGCATCGTCGAATCCCTTTTGTCTCAACGTCTCATGATTAATGAACGGCGCTCCTTGCAACGTCTGTCGGCCGACACAGTAGTTCACGATGTCCTGAACTTGCGAGTCGGTGTATCCCAACGAGGCGAGTGCGGGCGGCAGACTCTGATTGATGATTTTGAAATAGCCTCCGCCGGCCAGTTTTTTGAATTTCACGAGCGCGAAGTCCGGTTCGATACCGGTAGTGTCGCAATCCATGACGAGACCGATCGTGCCAGTCGGCGCGATTACCGTGACCTGCGCGTTGCGATATCCGTACGCGGTCCCTAATTCGAGGGCGCGATCCCAGGCGCGGCGCGCCGCGATCAGCAGCTCGGGCGGACAATGTTCCGGTTGGATACCCGTCGGCGTGATCGTGAGCGTTTCATACTCCTCTTTCGGAGCATTGTAGGCAGCCCGGCGGTGATTACGGATCACGCGTAACATGGCGTCGCGGTTTTTGGCATAGCCCGGAAACGGCCAGAGTTCTGCGGCCATTTCCGCAGACGTTCCATAGGCCTCGCCCGTCATAATGGAGGTCAATGCGCCGCAAATCGACAGGGCGATCGGCGAATCGTAGGGAATGCCTTGGCGCATCAAGACCGTACCGAGGTTGGCGTATCCCAATCCGAGGGTGCGGAATTGATAGCTCCTCTCGGCGATTGAGCGGCTGGGGAACGAGGCCATGAGCACGCTGATCTCCAACACGATCGTCCAGAGACGCACGGCGTGCCGGAAATGTTCCAATTCAAACTGCCCATCGGCCCTATAAAACTGCGCGAGGTTCAGCGAGGCCAGGTTGCAGGCGGTATCGTCGAGAAACATGTATTCGGAACAGGGATTGGAGGCATTGATCCGACCATCTTCCGGGCATGTGTGCCATTCGTTAATGGTCGTGTCGTACTGCGTGCCGGGGTCGGCGCAAATCCAGGCCGCCCAAGCAATTCTGTCCCAGAGATCCTTCGCTTTGATCGTCTTGGCGACTTTGCCGTCGATTCGGCGCGTCAATTGCCAATCGCCGTCCGCCTCCAACGCGGCAAAAAACTCGTTGGGAATGCGCACACTGTTGTTCGAGTTCTGGCCCGACACCGTTTGGTAGGCCTTGCCGTCCCAATTCGTATCGTATTCGTGAAAGACAAAATGCGTGAAGCCTTGCTGGGCGTATGAGTACATCCGCTGGATATAGGCTTCCGGAACCGCATCGCGCCTGGCCGCGGAGAGCGCTTCCTTGAGGATCGGATTCTGTTTGGGACTGATCTCGACCTTCGGCCGCCCCTCGGCATCGACGACGTGGCAGGCCTTGAGCACTGCATTGAGCCGCTGTGCGCAAATCTTCGAACCGGTCACCATCGCGGCGACTTTCTGCTCTTCGACCACTTTCCAGTCGATGAATTCTTCGATGTCGGGGTGATCCAAGTCGAGACACACCATCTTTGCGGCACGCCTGGTCGTCCCACCGGATTTGATCGCACCGGCGGCGCGATCCCCGATGCGCAGGAATGACATCAGTCCTGACGAGCGTCCACCGCCGGACAAGGGCTCGGCATCGCCGCGGAGCATGGAGAAATTGGTTCCCGTGCCCGATCCATATTTAAACAGACGCGCTTCACGCACCCAGAGGTCCATGATGCCGTTCTCATTGACGAGATCGTCTTCGACCGATTGAATAAAACAGGCGTGCGGCTGAGGATGTTCAAACGCGCTGGTCGCTTTGACGACTTCCCGCGTTTTCGGATCGACATAAAAATGCCCCTGCGCAGGGCCGGAGAGCCCGTATGCGTAGTGCAATCCGGTGTTGAACCATTGAGGAGAATTGGGCGCAGCCATTTGATGCGCCAGCATGAAACACACTTCATCGTGGAAGGCCTCGGCATCATCGGGGGTTTTAAAATACCCGAAGTTCTTCCCCCACAACGTCCAACAGCCGGCGAGGCGTTCGAAGACTTGACGCGCGTCCCGTTCTCCACTCAACAGCGGTTTCCCCTCCGGCCCCATGATCGGATTGCCTTGCTCATCGCGCTGAGGCACTCCGGCCTTACGAAAATACTTCTGGGCCAAGATGTCGATCGCGAGTTGCGACCATGTTTCGGGAATATCGATATGCTCGAGCTTGAACACAGTCGATCCGTCGGGATTGCGAATTTCCGACGAACGCTTCACGAACTTCAAGCCTTCATAGGGACTTTGTCCGCGACGGGTAAAGCGCCGTTCTATTCTCACAATCTGCCCTCCCCAAGCATGGTTGGTCGATGCAGTTTCTTTG
>JBKJWE010000011.1:0-3717 GCA_046717045.1 Nitrospiraceae bacterium
CGCGTGGGGTGGAAGGGGTCACCCGGTTTCTCGAGCGCGTCTGGCTATTGATGATCAACGACGAGGGGACCTTGGCCGGCGCGGTCGTCTGGACCGCGCCGAGCCTTGACCAGCAGCGACTACTGCACCAGACGATCAAGAAGGTGACGGAGGATATTGAGGACTTACGCTTCAACACGGCCATCTCGCAAATGATGGTGTTTACCAACGAGATGACGAAGACGGAGCAACGGCCGCGGGCGCTGTTAGAGCCCTTCGTGTTGCTCCTCTCGGCGTTTGCCCCGCATCTGGCCGAAGAGCTATGGGAAAAATTGAATGGGCGGCTGAGTGTCTCGCAGCAGCCCTGGCCTGTGTTCGATCCGGGCCTGACGGTGAGCGATCGCGTGACCATACCGATTCAGGTGAACGGGAAATTGCGTGCCAAGATCGAGGTGGGCGCTGCCGTCACGCGTCAACAGGTGGAGTTCGAGGCTCGTGCGCAGATTGGAGAATGGCTTCAGGGCCACGAGCCGAAGAATGTGATCTACATCGAAAAGAAATTGATCAACTTTGTGGTCTGAATAAATCAGGACTGAGTGATGAAGACTGAGGATTCAACGAAATGGCTGGCAAATACGCGCATCGTGAGTGTTCAGACCCTCTCAGTCCTCAGCCGGTTGTTGGTGCTAGTTCTGTTGGCCGGGTGCGGGTACCAATTCCGCGTCGAGGGCGCTGGGCCGACGATCGGAGGATCTACGGCGGCGGCACCGGCTGTTCCACCGCCGCGGTTGGTCGTCCGCACGCTGGAGAACAAGAGTTTCGAGCCGAACTTGGAAACCCGCTACACCAACTATCTGCGGCACGAGTTTTCGTCAGGGAGCGGCGCGCAGATCGTGTCGGAATCGGAGGTCGCCGATCTTGTGCTCACAGGGCAAATCCTTTCGGTCAGCGTGCCGACACTCAGCTTCAGCCAAACGACAACGCTCGAAAGTCGGACGGAGGTCGTGGTTATGGTGAAGGTCGAGGAGACCAGAACCAAACGGCTGGTATGGACGCAAATGGCTAAGGGATCGTCGGAATTCTACGTGACGCCCGATCTCCAGTTCAACCGTGTTCTGCAGAACCGTGCGTTGGAACAGGCCGGCCGTTTTGTTGCGGAGGATTTGGCCTCCCGCTTTCTTCTACAACTGGAGTCGGGTGAGTTGGCCAAACCAATCGCGACGCCTGCAGCGAACAATCCCGAACCACGATAGACGGGATCGGCGACCACCATGGCTTCCGCTGTCTCTCACGCCCAACTCCATCAGATTCTGGCGCAGGGAACCGTCGCGCCGCTCTATCTCGTTGTCGGCGAGGAAGATCTGCTTCGCGATCAGGCGTTGAACACGTTGAAGGCGGCCTTGTTGGGCAGCGAGGGGAATGAGTTCAACTGCGATCTGTTTTATGGAGACGATGCCGGCGGCGCCGACATCGTAGCCTGCGCCTCGGAGATCGCGGTCTTCGCCGCTCGACGACTGGTCATCGTAAAGATGGTCGACAAGCTTCCCGCGAGAGAATGCGACGCGCTACTGCCCTATCTCAAGTCCCCAAATGATTCCACGACGGTAATCTTTCTCGCCTCAAGATTGGACGGTCGTCTGAAATTTACACAGGCGCTCACGCAGGCCGCGGTAACCGTCGACTGTTCCCCTCTCAAGGATGCCCAGCTGATCCCATGGCTTAAGCAAGATGCCGAGCGGGTCGGGGTTAGGCTCGATGCCGAGGCCATGGCTCTACTCAGAGAAGCCTGCGGTGGCTCACTCTATTCCGTGCGGCGGGAACTGGAAAAGTTTGCCTCATACGTGGCGGACGGACAACCCATTACTGCAGCCGATGTGAATCTGCTGCGCGGAACGGAGCCAGGCGCCTCGGTCTTCGACTTGGCCATCGCGATTGGGGCGAGAAATCAGCGCGGGGTCCTGACGATCCTCACGAGAAACCTCGAAGCGGGAGAAGCGCCGCTCAGGATTTTGGGTTCCCTGGCCTGGCAATATCGACGACTCTGGAAAGTGAAGGAGCTGTTTCGACAGGGGGGGCGCGAGGGAGAAGCGGCGAGGACGCTTCGAATGGACCCGTACAAGGTCCGAGCTTTCTTGGGACAGTTCTCCCATGCCCATCTTCAGGAGGCGTTACGGCTGTTCCTGGAAGCGGATGCGAAACTCAAGGGTGGAAGCAGCGGCCGTCCGGCCAGAATCCTCGAAGCGTTGTTACTGAAGCTCTGTGATCGTGGCTCGGTCGAGGGGCTTCCGCCCACGCCAAGCCGTTCCGCTGGCGCACCCCCGTCCAATCGGGCGAAAACCCTGTCGAATGTCCGAACGATTACGACCGTGAAGTGGCTAAGGAGTTGACATGAATCGTCAGGCGGGAAATCCGGCGCGAAGCCGTGTTCGGTTTCACAAGCCCCTTCGAGACCGCTTTACTGAGTGCCGCCGTCGCGATGCGCAACGAGGTCTTGGCGTCCTCGGTCTTTTTCTCGGCCACGGCGGTCTGGACCTTCTTTACAAGGCTCTTCACGGCGCCCAACGCCGCACGGTTGCGATCGTGCCGTTTTTCTGACTGGCGAGCACGTCGGATGGTCGATTTATGAATAATTGGCATCGTATACTCCTGTTGGAAAAGAGCGAGTATGTACCATACCGCTCGTTCCAGCGTCAACCCGAGGGTGTCACAAGAGGACCTGCTCGTGCCGCCTATTAAAGCCCGCGACCGCCTGATCTTTGCCCTCGATGTGCCCTCCAGTGAGGAGGCTGATCGGTTGCTTGACCGGGTTGGTGACCACGTCACCTTTGTCAAGGTAGGGCTCGAACTCTATACCGCGGCAGGTCCCGGGATGGTCGAGCGCCTGATTCAGCGCGGGAAGCGCGTCTTCCTCGATTTGAAGTTTCTCGATATCGAAGAGACCGTTCGTCGGGCCACGGCGCGGGTAGCAGCGATGGGCGTGGAATTTCTAACCATCCATGCCAATCGGAAAGCGCTGGCTGCGTCGGTACAGGGGCGGGGAGCGTCTGAGCTGAAGCTGTTAGCGGTCACTGTGCTGACGAACTTTGACGGACAAGACCTTCGGGAAATGGGTATTCAGCGGACGGTCCAGGATTTGGTGACTGCTCGGGCCCTGCTGGCGTCCGAAGTCGGGTGCGATGGCGTGGTGGCTTCAGGTGAAGAACCCGGCATCCTCCGTCCGAAGGTCGGCCCACGCTTTCTGATCGTCACGCCAGGTGTGCGTCCAGCGGGCAAGGGTGTCGATGATCATGCACGGGCGACGACCCCGACGCAAACGATCGCGGCCGGGGCGGACTACCTTGTGGTGGGGCGTCCGATTCGCGATGCGGCAGATCCCGGTGCGGCTGCAGCGGCAATCATTGCCGAGATGCAAGCGGCCTTCGACCAACGGAGCTGACACTTACCGAGGTTGCGGGGCTTCTTCGCACTTTGTTAAGATCCCGCACGCCACGATGCCATGGCGATCTTCACGGGATGGTGGGTGTAGCTCAGTTGGTTAGAGCGCCGGATTGTGGATCCGGAGGTCGCGGGTTCGAAACCCGTCATCCACCCCATTTCTACTTCTTCCTGAAACGTTGTCACGGAGCAGGGCGCAGTGTTAACTAAGGCTGAGGTTCGCCAGAGGGCTCCGGCGGAGTGGGAATCGGGCGAGAGGGAACGACGGGGCGTTCGAGTTTTTCTAAGACATCTTGCTTGAGC
>JBKJWE010000012.1:0-8645 GCA_046717045.1 Nitrospiraceae bacterium
CCGGCTTTCCTTCTTCAGACGCCGTGCGGGGGCCCCGTCGCACCGGTGAAGTTTGCTCAGAACCACAGGCCACCAGCTCATTAATTTCCCTTAATCCCAGCGGTTTTTCTTTTCCCGCCTCTTCACATTTCGCCAAATTTTCCTAGTAGAATGAATGCAAGCCTCGCTCATGGAGCACACCATGATACATTCGGGGCGCGTTCAACTGCGGTTCTTCCTCGGCCTCCTCTTCCTGACAGCCTTATCCTTGATTGTGATTCCCGCGCAGGCTGAATGGTACGTGGCTGGCCAGGCTGGGTACAGCTTTGCCGATGCGCTCCGCAACGTCAGAGGAACCGGTGGACTGAGCGGGCTCGAAGCGCCCAACTTCGACCTGAAGAACAGTCTCGCCTATGGCGGCAAGATAGGCGTGTATCCCTTCCATCGTTCGCTAGGATTCGAGTTGGATGTGTTCCACAGTACGCCGCATGTGAAAAATCTGGATGACATTCCCGGTATTCACCTGGCCGTGACGAATATCGGTGCCAATATTCTCTTGCGGTATCCTGGCGTGACGTTTCAACCCTATCTGGGGGCCGGTCCTGCCCTTCTGATCGCGCGCTTGAGCAACTCAGCCACGACGCAGCAGGATACACAGGTCTCGATCGGGTACAATTTTCTCACAGGGATTCGCGCGTTCGTGACGCCCAACGTGGCGCTGTTCACGGAATACAAATACACGGATGCGAGATTTGGTTTTAGCGGGGCGTTTGGATCCGTCGGCGGCTTCGATAGTACGTATAACGCGCAGCAATTATTTTTCGGACTCTCCTATCACTTTTGAGGAGGAGACGGCCATGAACTATCGAATGATGCTCTCTCTCATCGGAGGTCTGGCACTTTTGGCGTTGACGGCTTGTGCTGAGTCCCTGCATCAAACCCAGCGGCTTGACACGCTGGCCTATGGCTATGACTACGGAGGGGTCGATTTCTATTCATACGGAGGGCCGGCTTTCTACAATCCTGGCTTCTGGGGGGACCCGTTTGGATATTACTCTGGCTTCTATGGGCCCGGTTATGGGTATGGCTATCCGTACTGGTACTATCCCGGCCGGTCGTTTCGAGGGTTCAGTGCGCCGGCTCCGCGTCCAGCCGCGCCTGGAAACGCTCCACGGCAATTCTTGAAACGGAGATAAGGAGCGCATCCTGGGGCCTTTCCCGGGCCTAGCCCCGTATTTCCTGGTCCCCCCACAATCGTGACTGCCTGTCCGAGCTGTCGGTAGCATCTTCTTCCTCCCCTATGGAAGCCTTCCCGCCCAGTTGCGCGGTTCTTCCAGTCGGGAGCGTCCTCAATGGGCGTGCTGCCTGCAAGACAAGGATTCTCGATCTCCGCGAGTCTTCGTTCCCACCATTGTGCCTTCTCAGCGCGCATTCTTCATAACCGGAGCAATCAGCGATTCCTGCAGGCAGTGCGGACGAGTGCAGCACCTCTTCCATCAAAGGAGTGGACGTCATGAATATTGTCGAGCGCGCGAAGAACATCCTTTTCCAGCCAAAAGCGGAGTGGCTGGTGATCGATCCGGAACAGACCTCCACGCAGGCACTCTATACTGGGTACATCATGCCGCTAGCCGCGATAGGACCGATCGCCATGCTGATCGGCCTGTCCATGGTCGGTGTGCAGGGGCCGTTTGCGGGGACGATGCGAATGCCGTTCTCGAGCCTCTTGACGCAATTGGTATTGAGCTATGGGCTGGGGTTGGCGGGAGTCTATGTGCTTGCCTTAATCATCAATACGCTCGCGCCTACCTTCGGCGGGACGAGCAATCTGACGCAAGCGTTGAAAGTGGCGGCCTACGGCGCAACGGCAGCCTGGGTCGGCGGAGTTTTTCATCTATTTCCGGCGTTGGGCATTTTGAGCCTCTTGGCGGCGCTCTATACCCTGTACTTGCTGTATCTTGGCCTGCCTGTCTTGATGAAATCGCCGCCGGAACGATCCCTCGGCTATACCGTCACGGTGGTGATTGCTGCGATCGTGCTCTTCGCGATCATAGGGGCGATCAGCGCCTCGTTTGTCGGGTTCCCCATGCCTGTGACCCAAAGTAGCGAAGAGCCACGGGCGGCGAAGCAGCTTGACCAAATCGGTAAGAGCCTCGAATCGTTCACGAAGGGGCTTGAGAAGGCTGGACAGTCCGGCGGAAGCACGCAGGCAGGGGGCGGCGAGGTGCCTGCGAATCTTGGTGACGCAATGCAGGCGGCAGGCAATGTGATGCAGGCTCTCAATCAGGCTGCGAGCGGGGGGAAAATCGTAGAACCGGTTGATTTCCGGCAGCTCAAAGAATTGTTGCCCCAATCGATGGGGAGCTTGCAACGAGCCGAGGCATCGGGCGAGAAATCGACCGCGCTGGGGATAACAATTAGTAAGGCAGAGGCGCGGTATACCGGCGAAGACCGTCGGGCGATCAATCTGACCATTTCCGACATCGGCAATGCAAGCGGACTGGCAAGCCTGGCCCTCTATGCCTGGGCCAACAACGAAATCGATAAGGATTCCCCGACCGGTTATGAGAAGACGACGACGTTTCGGGGGTACAAGGCTTACGAAAAGTACAACAAACATGACCACAGAGGAGAAATAGGAGTTCTCATCGACAAGCGTTTCGTGGTGGAGGCCAAAGGAGATGGAGTAACGATCGAGGATCTCAAAGGTATGCTGGATACAATCGATCTGAGCAAGCTGGCGAACATGAAAGGGTAGCCAGGGCCCCGTTCCATCCTCTCTTGATTGACAGTCTCTTTCCGACCGTGATACGTTCCACCCTTCGCGCTGGCTGAATCGAATCCAGCGTGCCTACACCTCGCTCCCGACGGAGCCTGTCGGATAATCCCTTTCGTAACGAGGCGAAAGAGGGAAGGCCAGCTGCAAGGCCGCAGGCCTGAAAATACCGGAAGCGTATTCTCTGTAATACGTTGAGGATTTTTCAGGCTGAGCACGAAGCAGATGGCCTTGAATCATTTGCCGTAGTCGAAGGGGATTGTCCGACGGGCTCCAAGTTCGGGGGCCTTTGTCCAGGAGGATCTCTGCATGGAGCTCTACGAGTCTCTGTTTATCATCCGTCCGTCCGTCTCCGACGAGGAGACCAATGCGCTTATCGAAAAGATGAAGGCGGTGGCCGATAAGACCGGCGCGCAGTTCATCAAATCAGAAAACTGGGGCCGAAAGAAGCTTGCCTATGAAGTCCGGCGGGAGCGGAAGGGCACGTACGTGTACTTCTATTTCAAAGCGCCCAACACGACTGTCGGTGAGCTCGAGCGCTCCTATCGATTGGAAGACAATATCATCAAGTTCCTGACGGTGCATCTTGAGAAAGAGTTAGTGCCGCAGCGCCCGCTCGAACCGACAGAGGAGTTCAGCGGTGGCCGGATTTAACAAGATCATCCTGATGGGAAATCTCACGCGGAATCCCGAACTGCGCTATACGCCCAACGGGACGCCGGTGGCTAGTCTCGGGCTCGCCGTGAGCCGGCGATACAAGCAAGGCGATGAGTTGAAAGAAGAAGTCTGTTTTGTCGATGTGGTGGTCTTCGGCAAGCAGGCGGAACACTGCGGGCAGTATTTGAGCAAGGGCAATGGGATCATCGTCGATGGCCGGTTGCAGCATCGTCGGTGGGAGACAGACGACGGCCAGAAGCGCAGCAAGCACGAAGTGGTGGCGCAGACCGTGACCTTCATGCCGAAGCGAAGTGAAGCCGGCGGCGGGGGCGGAGGTAGTGAGGCGCCGATGCACGAAGACGCGAGCTTTGAAGCTGATGAACATGTGTAACCGAGCATACGCGAGAGGGAGCGAGCTATGGAGCGTGAACGGAGCGGAGATGGCGGCGGACGTGACGGGGGTGGCGGAGGCGGGCGCTTTTTTCAGCGTCGCCGGCCTTGTCGGTTCTGCCTCGACAAGGGCTCGATCGATTTCAAAGACGTCGGACTGCTGCGAAACTTTTTGACGGAACGAGGACGCATTGTCCCGCGCCGCATCTCCGGCAATTGCCTGGGTCACCAGCGCGAATTGACGACGGCCGTCAAGCGGGCACGGCACATTGCCTTAATCAGCTTTGCGGAAGAACGGTAACCGGTCGTCTTGGATTCAGGGATGCAGGTCGGTGCAACAATGGATCTCCTGACGCCGCTGGTGGCTGACGTGACGGCAGATGGGCTCTCGCTGGTTGGCGAAGTGGCCGCCGACGCGCTCGGTTTGACCGAAGAGGATGCCGTCCCACGGGGTCCGTTCGAGGTCAGCCTCGAGCTGATGAAGGCCGACGAGATGATCGCGGTGACCGGTGTCCTGGAAGGCACGATCGTTCGCCAGTGCGTTCGGTGCCTAAAAGAATTCGAAGACCCATTGGCATTTTCGGTCCGCGCGGCCTTTGTGTCGGAGGCGAAGGTGAAAGAAAAAACTCGCACGCCGAAACGTGCCGATGCGAAGAATGCTCGAGTGGCGGAGAACGACGAGGAGTCCGAAGACGAAGCGGACGACCGCTACCATTACCAAGGCGATCATCTTGACCTTACCCCGATGTTGCGGGAGCATGTGATTCTGTCGGCCCCCATGCAGCCGCTTTGCAGCGAGGACTGTCACGGGTTGTGCGCCCGTTGTGGGAAAGACTTGAACGAAGGACCCTGTCAGTGTGTCGTGGAGCCACCGCCCAGTGCCATTCGGGTGGTTCGACGCACGAAACAAACTCCGGGTGAGCCGACTGCGTCGTAACGCGCTGGCTGTATAATCCCGGATGAGAAGGAGTTGTCATGCCCAATCCGAAACATAAACATTCGCGTGCGAGACGCGACAAGCGGCGCACGCAAAAACTCCGCATTACTCCGCCGGGAATGTCGGTCTGTCCGCAGTGCCATGAATTCAAGTTGCCCCATTACACTTGTCTGAATTGCGGCACGTATAAGGGCAAGGCCGTCATCCAAGTCGAAGAGACCTGAGCAGGATGGTGAAAAAGGCCTCCAGCTTTGTTCTCGCATCGCTCAGAGGCTCGACGTACGGAGGAGTCTACTTGAGGCAAAGTAACTATCCGCTCGCATGTGATCGAAGCGAGCGGCTCAAGCGAAGCTTGGTATGTACCTCCTCGCCTCATCGCTCGCTGCGGCCGCGCTGGAAGACCTTTTTGACCATCCTGTCGATGTCGATTCCCACGCAGTCTGCGTTCTTAAGCACTTGAGAGGCTTGCCAGCGATGTCTGTGCAGAGCCGTTCACCACAACATCACCCGTGAGCACACCAACCCGCATGAAGATTGCGCTCGATGCGATGGGTGGGGACCATGGGCCCGCTCCGGCCATCGAAGGCGCCCTCCAGGCTGCGAAAGAATCCGACGTCGACGTGATTCTTGTCGGCGATGAAGCCACGCTGAAGGCTGAATGTCGCCGGCTCGGTTGTACGGATTCCCGTCTCTCCATCCGCCATGCCCCTCAAGTCGTCGGAATGCACGAATCGCCGGCGACGGTCGCGCGCAAGAAACGCGATTCGTCCATTTGGATTGCGACCGAGTTGGTCAAGAGCGGCGAAGCCAGCGCGGTGGTAAGTTCCGGCAACACGGGCGCCAGCATGGTGGCATCCTTTTTCGTGTTAGGGTTGACCAAGGGAGTGGAACGCCCGGCAATCGCGACGAGCTTGCCCACGCTTACCGGGGAAGCCATCATGCTCGATGTGGGGGCAAACGTCGATTGTACGGCGAAGCATCTCCAGCAGTTTGCGCTGATGGGCAATGAATATGGGAAGCACCTGTTTAAGAAACCGAACCCGCGCGTCGGGCTGTTGAGTATTGGGGAAGAAGACAGCAAAGGGAACGAAGTCACCAAAGAAGCCTTCAAGCTCTTGAAAGCCAGTGCGTTGAATTTTATCGGCAACGTGGAAGGCCGCGACGTCTACAGCGGCGAAGCAGACGTCGTCGTGTGCGATGGATTTATCGGGAACGTGGCGCTCAAAATTTCCGAAGGGGTGGCCGATACGATCAAGAAGCTCCTGTTGAAGGAGATTTCAGGTTCATGGCTCGGCAGGCTGGCCTATCCCCTCATTGCCGCGCCGATCTCGAATCTGAAGCGAAAGATCGATTATGCGGAATTCGGTGGGGCGCCGCTGCTGGGTGTCAACGGTATCACCATGATCTGTCACGGTCGGTCTTCGGCGAAGGCGATCAAAAATGCCATTCGTCGCGCGAAGGGGTTGGCGGAAAGTCGCGTCGACGAATTGATCCAACGCGATATTGAAGAAAGCTTTGCCCAGTCGCAGCCGGTTGAAAGGCCGCCGACGTGAAGGCGCGCATCGTCGGCACCGGGTCCTATGTACCGCACAAGGTCGTCTCCAACCATGACCTGAAACAGATGGTGGCGACGTCGGACGAATGGATCGTCGAACGAACCGGTATTCGAGAGCGGCATGTTGCCGGCCCCGGGGAAACCTGTTCCGATCTGGCGGTGAAAGCCGCTGAGCGGGCGCTAAAGACGGCTTGCGTGAATGCAATCGACCTCGACATGATCTTGCTGGCGACCTGCACCGGCGATTTTCCCCTCCCAGCCACAGCCTGCCTCATTCAACATCGGCTCGGAGCGACGCGTGCGGGGGCCTGCGATCTGTCGGCTGCCTGTTGTGGTTTCGTCTATGCCCTGTCGGTGGCGGATGCTTATGTCCGTTCCGGGATGCGGCATGTGTTGATTATCGGATCGGAAGTCATGTCGGCCATTACCGACTGGACTGATCGCAACACCTGTATTCTGTTCGGAGATGGAGCCGGGGCGGCGGTTATCAGCGCGAGTGAAGGCGATCGAGGGATTCTCTCGTCGCATCTCCATTCGGATGGGGCGCTCTCTGAGTTGATCGCGGTGCCGGGCGGAGGGTCGCGCCTCCCGCCTTCTGAAAAGGTCGTGGCGGAACGGATGCAGTACATCAAGATGAAGGGGAATGAAACTTTCAAGGTCGCAGTTCGGACGTTGGAAGACGTAGCCCGGGAGACGCTGGCGGCGAGTCATCTGACGGTGGCAGATCTGGATCTGTATGTGCCGCACCAAGCGAACATACGTATTCTAAAAGCGGTCGCTGAACGCCTTGGGCTCCCGCTTGAAAAGGTTATGCTCAATTTGGATCGTTATGGCAACACCTCCGCAGCGTCGATTCCCATTGCGTTGGACGAAGCCGTCCAGCAGGGCCGCATCAGGGAAGGATCGCTGGTCATGCTCGGCGCATTTGGTGCGGGGTTGACCTGGGCATCCGCGTTGATCAGGTGGTAAGCGGATGTGCGCAGGGCGAGAGGCAAGGAGTCTGAGGCTAGAGAGCAAGATATTCTACCCATTGCCTCTCGCTCATGCCATGCGCCAATTGGCTTCCTGAAATTAACTTTTCCCGTTGACATTATAGGACATTTCGACGATATCTAACGCCGCGAGGAGGGTCCTTTCTGCTCCTCGGGAGAGCGATAGCAATAAAGGGCAACGTACAGAATCGCCTCGAGTGATCGCTTCGTGGGTATGGCGACTATTCAATCGATCATGTCATCAAATATCGGATTCGTGTTTCCCGGCCAAGGCTCCCAGTCTGTGGGAATGGGTAGGGCCCTTGCCGACTCCTATCCTGAAATTCGGAGCTTGTACGATGAGGCTTCGTCGGTGCTGGGCTATGACATCGCCGCGCTCTGTTTTGAAGGGCCGGCGGAGCAACTCAATCTCACGGAATTTACGCAGCCGGCGCTCTTGGTCAGCAGCATCGCAGCGTTTCGTGCGTTGGAACCGCTGAACATCACGCCGGCGGCCGTGGCCGGTCATAGTCTGGGTGAGTACTCCGCTCTTGTGGCGGCCGGAGGTCTGTCTTACCGGGATGCCGTGGGCATTGTGCAGAAGCGTGGCAAGTACATGGCCGAAGCGGTGCCGTCTGGGACTGGTCTAGTCGCCGCCCTATTGGGCTTGGCGCCTGAGGTTGTGAAGGACGTCTGTCGCAAGGCCTCGTCCGTGGGCGTGGTGGCTGCCGCCAATTTTAATTCGCCAGGGCAAGTTGTCATAGCCGGTGAAAAAGCTGCAGTAGAGCGGGCCATTGAGCTGGCCAAGGCGAAGGGCTGTAAGAAGGCGATCCCACTTCCTGTGAGCGTGCCGGTTCATACGCCGCTGATGCAGAAGGCGGCCGATCGGCTGGCGGGAGATTTGGCGGCGATTGCCTGGTCGGATTTAAAAATGCCGCTGATCAACAACGCTGAAGCCAAGCCGTTGACGAAGGGCAGCGAAATCAAATCTTCCTTGATCCGGCAGCTTCCTTCGTCAGTGCTGTGGGAAGATTCCGTGAAAGCAATGGCGGCGATGGGCGTGAAAACATTCGTCGAAGTGGGGCCGGGCGCCGTGCTGACAGGTTTGATTAAGCGCATTCTGCCCGATGCCGTCACGATGAACGTCAACGATCCGAAATCGTTGGACGCAACCTTGAAGAGTCTGAAAGTTTGAACGTCAACACGTCGAAGGTCTGGAGACTTTACGACATGAAGACATGATGGCTTTCGACGGGAGTTGAGGGATGTCATTGCAGGGACGGGTCGCCATTGTCACAGGAGCGGCGCAAGGGATTGGGCGAGCCATTGCCGAGTCCTTGGCGCAGGCGGGCGCAGATATTGTGGTGGCGGATCTGGACC
>JBKJWE010000013.1:0-5532 GCA_046717045.1 Nitrospiraceae bacterium
ACCGCCGTAGAGAACACCCTTGAGACGTGCCTTCTCTTATAGAAAGGGCGGTTCGGCACGGCGACTGGGTATTCCCCTAGCGAGCGAGTGAAGGAGTGTGGGATCGTATACAATGGAGGGTTGGGAGCTCTGCGAGCGGGTGGCAGTAAAAGATATTAAGCTGTAAGAGAGCAGCTGGACGGAGGGGAGTCCTGTTGAGGTTTGGGGCAAACAGGGCCGATCTGATTCTGGAGTTCTTGTGCGTAATAATGCAAGACCTCACACTCTATTTTCGAAAGTCTTCCGTCCGTAAGCGTAAAGCCGAATAGCCTTTCGCACGAACGCATGAACTCCTGCACTTCGGGTCGAACGTCTTTCATGGTATAGCTCCAAAACTATTAATAAAGTATCCCACTATAAGTTGAATAACTAGGTCTTAATCACTCAAAAAGACCGAAAGTCAGAGCAGGGACGATTCTCACCGGAACTCCCTTAGACGCCTTATTACTCCTTCGATTGTTATCGAAGTCGCGCCCACTCATTTCGCAGGGGTTGTCGTTGTCGTAGTTGTAGTGGTGGTCGAAGTTGGGGGAGCATTGGGTTGACCACTGATCCGGCCACTACTCTGATCGCTTGGTCGATCACCGCTTTGGCCAGAGGTTCGGCCACCGGCTTGATCCCTGGTTTGACCAACTGCCTGGCCACCTAGCCCTCCCACCTTGATGACTCCCGGAACGTTGATCTCACCTGTCGTCAAGGCCGATTCCATCCTGACCGTATACCGGAAGTAGCCAGGATCGCGGAAACAGGCGCTGGCGGTTTCGTTCGTGGCCAGTTTGGCTGTGTCGCTGGGCGTCATCCATCCACCGATATTATGCTTGCATGACAACTGCTTGTCCGACACAGGGTCCAGAAAGACGATTCGCACAGGGGCGGTCCCTTTGTTGACCCATCGAACCTCATCGCCTGCATTGACAGTTGTCTCTCCTGTGGCCAGGTCATCCCCAATGATGATGTCCTTAATGTCCCCAGTCCTCGTCACCGTGGGCGTGGCCTGACAGGCCAACACGAAGACTAACGCCACTCCTAGATATCGAATCGGCCTCATGGAACGACCTCCTTGTTGCAGTCTGGAATGAAAGAACTGCATTTTCATTGGTTCTTTTGTGGCGATCACAACATTCACTCTCTTCCCGGCTCTAATACTGTGATAGAGCGGGGGGAGCAGTTAGCTCAATGCGAAGGCAACTGACCTGTTGGTCTTGCTGAATCCTGGCAGCATCACCTCATCCCTACAGATGTGGGAGTCAGCAACTCTTGTGCCATTGCTTCTTGTCACGAGACACAATCATAGGCGATTGAAAACACGAGACAGACATTTCCACATCGCACGGAGTGCACATTGTAAATAAATGACACCTGTGACTTTCCATACAACATCGAATTGCAAAACTCACCCTATGAATTAGAGAGATGCACCAGCGCGGCTTCCAAGGAGTTGGGAATGGCGCATTTGGAATTAATTTTCCTGGCGCAATCGGACACGATAGTTGTGCCCAGTTCACCCACAACCTATGTGAGGTTTACTTTGATGGG
Source organism: Nitrospiraceae bacterium (assembly GCA_046717045.1). GTDB lineage: Bacteria > Nitrospirota > Nitrospiria > Nitrospirales > Nitrospiraceae > JBKJWE01. The sequence continues at coordinate 1,576 of JBKJWE010000013.1, forward strand.
TCTAGGCCTCGCACGTTGAAGCCCAGCAGTAATGAGGAAGGAGTATTCTCGGCGCCATCGAAAGTTACGAGTATACCCCCTTCACCGCCGGAAAGTTAATCTGCCCCTCGCTCATAGACCGCTACCTAGGCTTTCCTCTGAGGACAGATCGAACTAGAATGAGACATGAAGGTCCGCTGGCTCGTGAGATTGGTGAAGAAGACCACCATCAAATGGTGGGACGACAATGCGTTGCGGTTGAGCGCCGCCTTATCCTATTACACCCTCTTCTCCCTCGCCCCCCTGTTGACTATCGCCGTTGCCGTGGCCGGGTTGGTGGTGGATGAGACCGTTAAGTTTTCTAATTGCCTTTTCAAAACTTCTCGGAACGAGCGAACCCGGTTTCGCTTTCGGCATAATGTGCCCTTTCAGATGGGGAAATGTGTGGCTTATGAGTGAAAAGAGCATCGACTAGAGTATCGGAAGGGTGTCGGCCTTTGCTTTATTATTGTTGCCCTTGTCATATCGGACATTAGTCCCCATAACAGTGGCTGTAGGCATAGCCCTCGACTTCTCGAATGGAGGGACTCAGACGTTGAGATTGCATAGGTACCCCCGCCTCGTCGTGGTCTATTGAAGGGCTTTTCCCTTCGGCCTTGCCTCCTTCAAACATCTCACGAGCTGAGACTTCATTCCATTGTTTGAATGGGGTGAGCGTGATGTATCCTCCTGAAAGGTTAAGGGTCCTTCAGCAAGTTCGGGAGAATTTGCCAGTTTTGTGAATTTCAACAACTATTTCAATGACTTACATCTTCAATCCCTTTGGACTGATGCTCGTGTAGGCACAGTGTAGGCAGTAAAGAAGAGAAACTATTTTTTTCTTTTTACCACGGCGCAGAATGAAGACCCCTTGATCACACGTGGCGATCGTTCTACGCGTAACACACATACTCAGAAGATGGAGAAGAAAGGACAGAGAACATTACAGACTGGTGGAAATATTGGCGTCCGGCGTTGCTGAAGACCTAGTCGGGCAAGTCCGTAGGATAGAAGGCTTAGCGGAGCGTCTCACAATACCGTTCGAACTGTTGGGCAAACGCAGCGAATTGATAGCCACCCTGGCGCCGATAGTCGTCGTGGTGAACCTGCTCCTGCCGGTCTTGTCTGAGTCGATGGCAGGCCCGACGTTCGGCCCTCTGCATCTGTGGCTGCAATCGAGCCTGCTCTTCAAGAGAACGTCCTGTCAAGCTCTCTTGCATCTGCTTTAAGGAGAGATAGTGGTCGTAGAGCTTCGGGGCCTCTGTCTGAGTCGGCAGCGGTTCAGTCTCAGCTGAATACACGGCAACAGGACAGATCATGAGTACAACCAGAACAAACTTTTTCATCGTGCCCCCCTTCATGAGAGTCGTATGCCATGTTGAGCCGGAATCGTATCGATCAAGTAGAAATTCGTTCGCACGGCGGCAATGCTTCGCCGCGTTGTATGATTGATCCTTCGTCGATAGGTCGCGGGCCAATAAAGGGAATGCGATCTGAGTCAGCACATCAGCCAGGCACAATTTTTCATACACGGCCAGGGCTTCGCGGTGATGAGCAAGGGCATAAGAAGTCTCCCGACCACTCCAAAAGGACGCTCGGTTCTTTAAATGGCGAACGACTTGGGGGCCATTGAGATGCCCGGAGAAAGCGGGCAAGCTCTGGAGCCACCCGGATAAGGAACAAAGCGCTTCAGATTCAGAATAGGTCGTTCAAAAAAAGACCATGACGCAGTTGCGAGAAACAACAGGCCGATCAGCCAGAGAGAAAGTTGTCCATAAAAACCGATGTCCACCGATAAAGCATCCACCAGTTTCCTGATAACTGCCGCCACCAAAGCATGCCACAGGTAAAATCCGTAGCACCGTTTCCCAATAAACGTCACCACCCTGTTGCTCAGGAGAGAACGCCCCAGTCCTTCGTACCCAATGCTTGCTCCCACCAGGATCGCAAGGGCTATGGCAATCCATGTGTATCCGAACAGGGTGAACATGACCGGCCGCGTTTGGGGGAAAGATGGGCTGAACGGGATGATAAATGTGCTGACAAGCACAACCAAAGCGAGCGGCGCCAGTTTCCTGCAAGAAATGACCGTTTGAATCCTGGAATTCTGATTGCTGAACAACAACGCGAGCACCGCACCGGAGGCGAGCGCATCTAGGCGACAGAGTGTGAATACATAGACGGCAGGATAACCATAGGCAGTCGACACGAGACTTCTGGACAGAGGCGAAAGGGCAATAATCATGAGACTGAGGAATAACAGTTTTCTTCTGGTGAGGTAATGCACTAGGATGGGCCAAAAGATATAAAACTGCTCTTCGACGGCCAGGCTCCAGAGGATCATGACAACAACAGGCTGCCAGCCGTTGAGCGCGATGTGTACATTTCCAAAGTAGAAAAGGTACGCCAACCATCCGTCGAAGCTGTCCAGGATTCTCAGGGGATTGTGAAAAGCGGTATTCAACTGCAAAATCGAAAGATAGAGCACCGCGAGAGGAAGAATTCGAAGGCCTCTTCGATACCAAAAAACCTGCAACGAACTTCCGACCTCACGACTTCGCAGCAAGATGGAACTGATCAGAAAGCCGCTGACAACAAAAAATAAATCGACGCCCACCCATCCGGCTGTACTCATTCCCCAGAATATTCTCTGGAACGTTCCCTGAAACATTTCCTGAGGAAATCCCGCGGTATCTCGGAAAAGGAATGGCGCGTGATACCAGACGACTAGCAGGATTGCGATTCCTCTCAGCCCATCGATACTTGGCAAATATTCGATGGCACTGTGACCTATAGAAATTCCGGAAGGTCCGGACCCTTCTTTCGCAGTTTCGGCAGTATCTCCGTGATACATGATCATGGCAGAGCCACATCACAAGAGGAGACGGATCCCCTTTTGGGCAGGAATCTTATCAATGAGTTCAAAGTTCGTCCGTACGGACGTAATCGATTCGCCGCGTTGCTCGATCCATCCTTCGCCAATCGGTCCAAGCCAGTTATCGGCTCTCGACAAATAGGAAATCTTATACGGGTCGATACCCATAATCCGGCAGCAGGATGCATCCACGGCGGCAAGATTGCGGCCCATCACCAACAGCCCGACTTGCTTTGGGATTCCCATAATCGGACCATCACCCTCCATCCCAACAATCCCGTCGACAATCGCGAAATGCGGTTTCAGCGTCGCGTTGATGTCGAGAATCGAGTTTTCGATTCCAGCATGGTGCAGCACGTTCTTCGGCCAACCATAGTAAATGCCCGGCATCACGCCGAATAAATTCTTCATGGAAAGCGTCGCGCCGGCCCAGTGGTGCGTCTTCATCTTCGCCATGGAGACGATCCAGTCCACCTCATGAAACAGGCCGGGAAAGGTCAGGGTCTTGAGTTTGCTTTGGCGACCAATGTTGGCGACTGTATAGCCCGTGCCATAGTTGAGGTCGGCAAAGGGAATCCTATCGTCATAGAGCACGTCGGCCAACCCAGATTCTTCCAAAACATCGAGCGTGTCGCGTCGATGGCCAGGGCCTTCCGCGACCAGAACCTTTGCCGCCCCCAATCGAAGGAAGGCTTCCACCGCACCTCTCATGACAAGAGGATGCGTATTGATATGAATAGCTCCGAAAGCTGTTTCGACGAGATTTGGTTTGAGAAGAATCCGCTTACCCCTTATTTCTTCGTGTCCCACGCCGAGCACCCCGAGCCCCTGGGAGATGACCTGACCGATTTCGAGTTCATATCGTGAAACCTTGGCAATAAACGTGTACGCCTGGAGTCGAGGACGAAAAAATCGCTCGGCGGCAAGCACGCCGGATCCGAGGACAACCCCAGCCGCCAGAGCCTTGAGAAAGTCCCGGCGGGTCCACCCCTGCTGGTTCGCGGTATCGGGCTGTGCCATCTCCCTATTCTCCACTGCCCACTCGCGCCAGTCCGGCAGGGGCA
>JBKJWE010000014.1:0-8376 GCA_046717045.1 Nitrospiraceae bacterium
TGAAGCTCCCGGTTCGGCTGATCGGTGTCGGAGAGTCGGCCGAGGATCTTCAGGATTTCGACAGCCGGGCCTTTGTCGAAGCCCTAATGGGCCTCGCCTCGTAAATACGCGTCTGCCTTGCGGAATCTCAGCATTTTCTTCGTCTCTCTCAGTGGCCGTGCTAGTATCTGCCGGTATGATCGGACAGGTGTGAGTCATCGCCTATGTGCATCCCACAGGCCCCCGCATGATCCAGCTCTTGGTCATCGACGACGATCGCATGAACTGCGATCTGATTCAGTCCGTGTTCACGCGGCACGGCTTTCAAGTGTTGGCCGCCACGAGCGGCGCGGAGGGCTTAAATCTGTTTCGCCAGCACAACCCGCGCGTCACCATTCTGGATCTCCGCATGCCTGAGATGGACGGATTGATGGTGTTGAAGGAAATCCGTGCCCTCGATCCTCATGCGCCGGTCGTGATTTTGGGAGGCGGGGCCACAGAGACGCAAGAAAATCAAGCGCGGGGATTACGGGTCACAGATTTCATTCGCAAGGGCCTGTCGCTCGATGTACTGGTCGAATGCGTCAATCGAGTGGTGCAGCAGCCGACGAAGCCCAGTCAAATGTCGCCGCCCGTATTTTCGGGGCCCACCAACACCGATCTCAATGAAACCGTGTTGGTCGTCGACGATGAACCATTGACCCGCGACCTCCTCGTGCAGTTTCTGAGTCTGCGTGGGTATCGAGCGTTAGGGGTCAAAGACGGAGCCGAGGCCCTCTCGATGGTGGAGCACCGGTCGCCGGATCTGATCTTGTTAGATTTGCTCATGCCGGGGATGAACGGCGTCGAGGTGCTTCGGCAGCTGCGCCAAAAGGAGTTTGCCGGAGGCGTCATCATCTTGACCGGCAGCCACGACGAAGAAGTGCTCGAAGAAGCGTGGGCGTTGCGCCCCCAAGAAGTGCTCGGGAAGCCGATCGACTTAGAGCGTTTGTTGACCTCCATCCAGCTTGTGCTCGTCTGCCGCGAATGCTAAAACCCTTCCGATGATCCTCGGAAGCCGATTCTTCTTTCTTCTGCTTATTTCCCTTGCCGTCTGTCTGAGTCCTGTCGGTCTTTTTCCCGCGCAGGCTGCCTCTGATCGTCCGTCACTCCACCATCACGACTTGTTCGTCCAGATCGTTCCCGATCAGCACGAACTGGTCGCGACGGATCGGGTGACGCTCGCGGTGCCTGACGGGTCGCTGTCGATCAGGTTGTCGCTGGCTCCAACGCTCCACGTCGATCGCATCTCGCTCGTGCCGCCCCTGTCTGTGGGAGATGCGTCGACGCAAGACCTGCCGTTTGAAATCCAGCACGGGTCTTCCCCTCAGCTGTCAGAGGCAATCGTCATTCCGACTCAGTTGCTCGGATCCGGTACGAAGACGCTGAAAATCCAGTACCACGGAGTCATCAACGATCCACCCCGCGACCCACGCCATCTTCGGTTTGTTACGCCCAGCGAGACGGCCGGCCATATCGGGTCCGAAGGCGTGTATTTGAGCAGCGAGAGCCAGTGGTACCCGGATGTCCCGGAATCGCTCAGCACCTATGCGATCCGAGTGGCCGTTCCGGAAGGCTGGCAGGTCGTGACGCAAGGACAAGCGGGGCACACGCAGGCCTGTACACCAGACCGATGTCGCCCTGAAGGCATGGTGATGACGGAATGGGCCGTCACTCAGAAGACCGAAGCGGTGACGCTCGTCGCGAACCGCTTCGTGACGAAGGTCCGGGATTGGCAGGCCAAAACTGGTCAGACCGTTCAACTCGCCACCTACTTGTTCCCGGAGGATGGGTCGTTGGCCGACGAGTATCTCGATGCGACGGCGCGCTATCTGGACGCCTATATTCCGCTGTTGGGCACCTACCCGTTCGAGAAATTCGCCGTGGTCGAAAACTTCTTTTCGAGCGGGCTCGGCATGCCCTCGTTCACGCTGCTGGGCAGCGGCGTGATCAAGCGGCACTATGTGCAACCCTATGCACTCGGCCATGAGATCGTACACTCTTGGATCGGCAACTCGGTGTTCAATCGAGTCGATCAAGGCAATTGGGTGGAGGGGCTGACGACCTACCTGGCCAATTATTATTGGCATGAGCTGACGGGTGATCAGACGCAAGCCCGCGAGCAGCGCCGCCTCATGTTGCAGGGCTACAATCTTTATGTGACGCCGGAGCGGGACTATCCGGTCGGGCAGTTCACTCACAAGCGAGACGAGCGTGACAATGCCATCGGCTATCAAAAGGCCGCGATGGTCTTTCACCTCTTACGACAGGAGATCGGCGACGAGGCGTTCTGGCGCGCACTGAAAGAATTGGTCATGCAGTATCGTGGGCAGCATACCGCATGGCGCGATGTGGAACGAGTCTTTACGGATGCCGCTCGGCAGGATCTCCGGTGGTTTTTCGTGCAGTGGGTCGAACAGGCCGGCGCACCGGCTCTTTCACTGTCAGCTGCCGCCGCCCATCCGATCAGAGGCGATCAGCCCTATCGGTTGGACGCGATGCTGACGCAAGCGACGGCTCATCCCTTTCGCGCGCCACTGCACCTTCGCATTCGCATGGAAGGAGGCCGCGAACAGACGGTGCCCGTCGTTTTGCGGACGGCGCGAGAAACATTCTCGCTCTCATTGCCTGCACGCCCGCTTCAGGTCGAGCTCGATCCCGACTTTATGACGATTCGGCGGATCGCCCGGTCCGCGCTGTCTCCTGTTCTCAACCACTATGTCACCGATCGGCATCGGTCTGTCGTGAGAGCTTTTTCGGATACCCCCGCAGCTCCCTCTCCACTTGAGGAGGTGATTCAGCGTATCGCGGCACAGGATGCGAATAAACCGGCGGAGGAACGCACGACGATTCTTTCGCTTCCCAATGACGGGCTGTTGCCACAAGAAGGTTCGGTGTTACTATTGGGCGGTCCAGAATCGCGCGTGGCGCTTCAATCGATCATGAACAAGACCTGCGGCGAGCGGATCGCCTTGTACGAGCAGGGTGTGATCGTCATGGGCACATCCCACGAAGGCCCAGGAACAGCCACACTGGTCACCTGTCATCGTATTGATCAGCCGGGGAGCGTGGTGACCCTTCTTTATGCGATCACACTACAAGCGGCTGTAAAAGTTTCCCGGTTGCTTTTTTTCTATGGATGGAGCAGCGCCGTCCTGTTTAAGGATGGCACGGTGGTCACACGAATGGAATGGTCCGATACGACCGAGCAGACGGAGGTGCGTTTCGATGCAGGGAATCTCGTTCAGTAAGCGTTGTTTCCTCGGACTTGGTTGTCTCCTGCTCTGGCATCTCCCGGCCTTCGCCGAAGGTCTCGCACCAGATGTGAAACTGGTTCCCGCGCACAAGGCCGAACGACATCTAAGACACATTCGTCAGTTGACGTTCGGCCGGCAAAACGCCGAAGCCTATTTTTCGTTCGATGGCACTAAGCTGATTTTTCAATCGACGAACAATTGGATGAAGGATTCCTACGCCGCTACGCTCAAGCCTGCCGAGGAACCGCTGGGCTGCTATCAGATGTACATCATGGACCTAGGAAGCGATACGGTGCGCTTGGTCAGCACCGGCGCGGGCGCCACGACCTGCGGCTACTTCTTCCCCGGGGATCGCCGCGTGTTGTACTCCTCGACGCATCTGGTTGGTCCAAATTGTCCGCCGAAGCCGAAACGTGACGGAGCCTATCGGTGGGCCCTGGACGACTACGATCTGTTTGCGGTGCGCATCGATGGACAGGAGATGCAGCGGCTAACGACGACGCCGGGCTACGATGCTGAGGCCACGGTGTCGCCGGATGGGAAGACGATCGTCTGGACGTCGGCGAAAGACGGAGATCTGGACCTCTATGCCATGAATCTCGATGGTTCGAAAGCGCGGCGGTTGACGAATGTGGTCGGCTACGACGGCGGGGCGTTCTTTTCACCGGACAGCAAACGCATCGTGTATCGGGCATTCCATCCCACCGAATCAGCCGATATCGACAAGTACAAGGACTTGCTAAGCCAGCATCTGGTCGAGCCGGGTCAATTGGAAATCTTTATCATGAACGCCGATGGGAGCGATCAGCACCAGGTCACGTCGAACGGCGCCTCGAACTTCTCTCCCTTCTTCCATCCCGACGGGAACCGCATTATTTTTTCATCGAATGTTGAGACCAGAAATGAAGGCGGGCGTCCCAGCTTTCATCTGTATCTGACCAGGGACGATGGCGCGGGGCTCGAACGCCTCACGTTCGACGGCCACTTCAACAGTTTCCCCATGTTTTCGCCGGATGGAACCAAGCTTGTCTGGGTCTCGGATCGCGGTGCGAAAACACCCGGGGAGTTCAATGTCTTCCTGGCAGATTGGGCGCCCTAAGGCGGTGATGGGTGACCGGTGATGAGCAATCAGTGAGCGGTCGGGCGAGTCTTCCGGTTCACCTTACGCCTCACGCCCCACACCTCACGTCCGCGGTATTTTCCGGTGCCGCCCTCCTCCTTGTGTTTCTGACGTTGTTCGACTGGGACGTTCCTCTCACGCGGTTCGTTCGCTCCCTCAACGATTTCCATATCGACCACTTGGCTAACCCCTGGCTGTCACAACTGAGCGATGTCGGTGACCGATTAGGGAAAGGGGAATCGCTCGTCATTCTGAGCCTCGTGTGTCTGGCTGTCGGGTATGGACTGAAACATCACGTGTGGAAGGAAGCCGGCTGGCAGAGTCTCATCGCGCATGGCCTCGCTGCCGTGATCGGCAATCTCCTCAAACATATCGTGGGCAGACCGCGTCCAAAATTTATGCATGCCGGCACGATCGAGTTGTCTTTATCCGGGGGGAGCGGGTGGGATTCGTTTCCCTCCGGTCATGCGACGGCCTCCTGTGCCGTCGCGATGGTGTTGGCGATCAGGTTTCCGAGGGCCAAATGGGTCATCATGGCGGTCGCGCTGGCCATCGCCGCGAGCCGGGTTCTGCGCGGAGCCCATTATCTGACCGACGTCGCCGGCGGTGCGTTGCTCGGATGTCTGGTGGGAACGATTGCCGTCTCTTCATTGCGCGAGTGGCGATCGTCGCTCGCGTCCGCCGTACGGATGCTGACGCCGGCCGTCGCGGGAATCTTCATTGTTCTATGGACCCTGTTGCATCTGCCATCGGACACGGGAGTCTTTCGCGTGATGGTCGTTGTCGGGTCGCTCCTCACGCTGGGGGGTATGACGGTTCATGTCCTCTGGACGATGCAGGTATCGTCCCCCTCAACGGTGGTGACCGGTCCACTGGCGCATGAGATCATCGGTCTCGGACTTGCCATGACGACGGGGTCCTTGTGGGTGACGACTGTCGTACTGCTAGTGCGTGCCGCCCATTGGCTCGACCATCAGGCTCAGGACAGGGGAGCAGTGGCGACGTCCGGAGTCGTGAATCGATCGGTGCTGATCAGAGAAGGGCTGTTCGTCGGCGCGGTGCTGCTGGCGCTGGTCGGGAGTTATAGCCTGAAGGGGATCGTCCCGATAGCGTGACGGTTCAATGGCCGGGAATGCGCGTTGAGGGTGGCGGGAACGCTTCATCGGGAATCGTCACCATCGGCTGACTGGACAAGAGCAGATACCCGTAGCGTTTGAGAATGGGCACCATCTTGTTCGCTTCCTTTGGCAATGTAGAATAGAACGTTTCCGGCAGCAGAATCATGGTGCGGACAGGCTTCGCCAACAACGTGCGCAGAGTTTCCTCCTCGCCGCTCGGGACAAAGTTGATCTTGCGTTTAGCGTAGAAGACGGCGGACGGTCTCGTGGCTCCGTACATAATGAGCTGGTCAGAGGCGGTGAGGTTGAGTCCCGCTGCATAAGCCAGTTCCTGTGCCGGCGCAATGAAGTAGCGGTTGGCTAAAGGCAGTGTAAACTGAAGGACGATAAGCGCGATGAGAGCCAGCGTGGCGCCTGCAGCCCAGAAAGCCCCTGCCCGTCGCGATTCGTTCAAACCGAAGTACCCCACCAGCGCCATGCCGATCAAGAGAACCATGGCGGCGGCATGCGGTCCGGCAAAGGGCGTACTTGGATGGAGCAGCCCTGCGGCAGGAAATTCCTTCAGCATCTTGCCGAGAAAACGCGAGTAGAGCCAAGGGATCGAGGCGAATCCCACCGCGAGCAGCAGGCCCAAGCCCATCATTAAATGAATCGCCATGCGCGCGCCGCGTGTCGCGGGATCAACCAAGCAGCGATGCCAGGAGCAGGCAGCAAGAAGGGCTGCGGCCGGGAACAACGGGGCGATGTAATGTTGCAGGCGTGTCGACGACAGGGTGAAGAAGACGAACGCGCCGATGATCCAGAGTGCGGCGAAGAGTTCGAGTTCAACAGCCGGGGAATGAGGATGCAGGGCTGAGGGTTGAGATTCGGAATCTACAGCGACTCGGCGCGATCCATGCCAGCTGGCGAAGGTATGGTACAGCGCCATCGGCAAGAGGCCGGACCAGGGGAAGAATCCAAGCAAGAGTACGGGGACGTAAAACAGGAACCCGAATCCGTGCCCTTCCATCGGGGCCATAAATCTACCGACGGTTTGGGCTTGAGCGATACTCACGTAGGTCGAGCCATGAATGGCCAACATGACGGCATACCAGGGAAGGGTCAGTAGGATGAAGAGCGCCGCGCCGGCGAGCGGGAATCCGCGGCGCCAGAATTGGCCCCATCGGCGCGTCAATGACAGGTAGAGGATGATTGTCACCAGCGGGACGATGAAGCCGACCGGTCCCTTGGTTAAGGTGGCGAATGCCATGCCGGCGTAGAGGCACCAGAGCCAGTGCCGGGTGCGGCTTTCTCCGTGAAATCCCATCCAAAATCCCATCTGCGCCAGCGTGGTGAAGAAAATCAGGACGCTGTCGGTGATGGCCATCCGGCTCAATCCGATGACCTCGATGTTGAGCAACAGCATGAGCGCGCCAAAGAGGCCGAGCTGTGCATCTCGCCATCGAGAGATAAACCAGTATTGCAGCAGAATCAGCGCGGTGCCGAAGAGCGCGGAGGGGAATCTCGCCGCAAATTCGTCGACGCCGAAGGCCGCATAGGATCCGCTCATCAGCCAGTACAGCAAGGCCGGCTTGTAGAAACGCGGTTCGTAGTTGAAGGTGGGTGTGATCCAGTCGCCGGTTTCCAGCATCTCGCGTCCGGCCTCCGCATTGCGGCCCTCGTCGCGATCGGTCAGCCCGGTGGCTCCCAGTCCCCAGAACAGCAGGAGTCCACAAAGAGAGAGAAGCACGAGAATATGGGTGAGGCGGTTCGACTTGGTCATAGAGGAAATGGGCGCAGCCTCTACTGAGTCGGCGAAGCCGCGCCTTGAGTCGCGGACGGAGTTCGGTGGATCAGAATCAAGTTTCGAATATAGACGAACGCTCCGATACCTTGGCCCGCGATAAACACCGGGTCGCGCCGATAGATGGCATAGGCGAGGGTGATGAGTCCGCCGATCAAGCTCAGGTACCAGAACGCGATCGGGACGCGACTTTCGGCGCTTCGTTCCGAAGCAATCCATTGGATCACCCAGCGGCCGAAGAAGAGTCCCTGCCCCAGGAATCCGATGGCAACCCAGATGGTTTCGGTGGTCGTCATGCCAAAGGCCGGTCGCCTGACGTCCGGCGGAATGCGTACCGTAACACGCGATTCTGCATCCAGCGTACGGCGATCAAGTCATAGAGAGATTTGAACAGCCGATTGCCCATGCCGTACTTGGAGAAGCCGTGTATGCGCGGGTAATGCCTGACCGGCACTTCGGTGACGGTGAATCCATGCATCAGCGCGAGCGCGGGAAAGAATCGGTGCATGCCCTCGAAGAGGCGGATGCGTTCAAGTACGGGCCGACGGAATATCTTAAGGGGGCATCCCGTATCGTGGATGCCGTCATGGGTAAAGAGGTTCCGCACCAGGTTGGCGATTCGGGACGACAGTTTCTTCACCAGGCCATCCTGCCGCTCTTGCCTCCAACCGCACACGAGATCATGGGTGGCGGTATGAGGGAGGAGTTTTAAAATATCTTCACTGTCCTGCTGAAGGTCGCCGTCAATTTCGATGATCATGTCGCCGGACGATTGATGAAAGCCCGCATCGAGCGCGCAGGTCTTGCCGTAATTGCGATCCAGATGAAACGTCTTGACCACGGTATGCTGGGCCGCCAGGCGATCCAAGATCTCACTACTCCCATCTGTGCTTCCATCGTCGACAAAGATGATTTCGAACGGTCGAGATCGTGACGACGGATGAGACTGCATGACCTTCAGTAAGCCTTCCACCAAGGGAACAAGGTTCTCGCGTTCATCCTTGATCGGGACGATCACCGAAGCCCATGGAGTGGGTGAGGCTGTCATGTGCGGTAGAACGTCGTGAGCGAGGCGGCGGC
>JBKJWE010000015.1:0-2624 GCA_046717045.1 Nitrospiraceae bacterium
AACAGCGGCGTTCGCGCGGTGGTCGAAGGCACCGGCGATCACGGCTGCGAGTATATGACCGGGGGGGTGGTGGCGGTGCTCGGGCGGACAGGTCGTAACTTTGCCGCCGGGATGTCGGGCGGGATCGCGTTCGTTCTCAACGAACAAGAGAGATTTCAATCACGCTGCAATCTCGGCATGGTCGAGTTGGAAAAGGTTTCGAAGGCGGACGATAAGAAGCTGTTGCACGAGATGATCACATCGCACTTCATGTATACCGGCAGCCGGAACGCGAAACGCCTGCTCGATTCCTGGGAAGCGATGTTGCCAAAATTCGTGAAGGTCATGCCGGTCGATTACAAGCGGGTGCTCGAAGAACGGAAGAAGAAGAAGGCAGCGGCAGCGAGTAAGTAGTACGCGAAGCGTCGTTCGTGAAGCATGAAGGCTTCGTGGTGGATACGAATCGAACTGTACACGAAGATTGAGGAGCAATGGGAGATCCGAAGGGATTCATGAAATACGCCCGCGAGGGCCCTAAGCGGAAACTGGTCGAGCTGCGTGTGCTCAATTGGAAGGAAATGTACGAGCCCATCTCGGAAGACAAACTCAAGACGCAGGGTGCCCGCTGCATGGATTGTGGTGTGCCCTTCTGCCAAGGCAATACCGGCTGTCCAGTCGTCAATATGATTCCCGAGTGGAACGACCTCGTCTACCGCGGCCGCTGGAAAGATGCGCTGAAGGCGCTGCACACGACCAACAACTTTCCCGAGTTCACCGGCCGGCTCTGCCCGGCTCCCTGCGAAGGGGCCTGCGTGCTCGGTATCAACGAAGAGCCAGTCTCCATCCGTATCATCGAGTGGAACATCATCGATCGCGGGTTTAACGAAGGTCTTGTCGAACCCATTATGTCTGTTGGGAAGACCGGCAAGACCGTCGCCATCGTCGGCTCGGGTCCTGCTGGGTTGGCCGCGGCGCAGCAATTGGCGCGCGCGGGCCACAGCGTGACATTGTTCGAAAAGTCTGATCGCATCGGCGGCCTCCTTCGCTATGGTATTCCCGATTTCAAAATGGAAAAGTGGGTGATCGATCGTCGGCTGGAGCAGATGAAGGCTGAAGGCGTCGAGTTCAAGACCGGTGTAGCCGTGGGTAAGGACGTCACGGGCGAGCAATTGCGCAAGCAGTTCGACGCGGTGGGATTGACGATGGGGGCAGAACAGGCCCGCGAGCTACCAATCCCGGGTCGCGAACTCAAGGGCGTGCATCTGGCGATGGACTATCTCACGCAGCAGAACAAGCGGACCGCCGGTATTTCTGTGACTGACGAACCGATCACGGCCAAAGGCAAACGCGTCGTGATCATCGGTGGTGGGGATACGGGATCAGACTGTTTGGGCACGACCCATCGGCAAGGTTGTGTTGAAGTGCATCAGTTCGAGTTGCTGCCGGAACCGCCGCCCCAGCGTGCCGACTCGACGCCCTGGCCGCTCTGGCCGATGCAGCTCCGAACTTCACATGCACACGAAGAGGGCTGCGACCGCCAGTGGAGCATCTCGACGACCAAATTCACCGGCCACAACGGCCATGTGACGAAGCTCCATGGGAACCGTGTGAGGTTCGAAGGCGGCAAGTTCACGCCGGTTCCGAACAGCGACTTTGAGATGGATGCGGATCTCGTGCTGCTGGCGATGGGATTCACCGGTCCGGTCAAGAACGGTCTGCTGGACAACCTCGGTGTGAAGTATGACCAGCGCGGCGCGGTCTCGGTGGACGAGAACTTCATGACCAACCTCGACGGCGTCTTTGCCGGCGGCGACACCAAACGCGGCGCCTCGCTCATTGTGTGGGCCATCGCGGAAGGCCGCAAGATGGCGGCGGGCATCGACAAGTATCTGCAAGCGGGCCGCTCCACCAAAAAATCCATTTCCTAAGCTGACTGACTAGAGTCAGTAACTTCCTTCTACTTTACAAGCTTGAGCGTGCCAGGGCTCATCGCTTCCGTGCCTCTCGTAGCGGTCCGGCCGCCTCACCATCTCGGGCGGTGCGCGCAGACGTGATCCTCCTTATTCGTCGAATTGTGCGCCCCTTCCGACTCAGCCAGGTGAAAAGGGTGTCTCGACCGACGAAGGGTGGGGCAGCTTCGGCTTTGCCATGATGCGACGGATTGAGCTTCTTGAACCTCTGGTTACTCTCGGGTTCAGATACACTCCCTGAATCTCTTCCGATACAAGCCGTTTCAAACAGCGCCATGCGTTGGCGGTATTCCTCGGTTCATCGGCAGCGTACTCCTTCATCTGTCACGAGGGTGGGGCAGCATCAGGCCGTGCGGGTTATCGCTTCCACACTGGCATCCAGCTTGCCTTTCACAGTTGACCGGAACCTTGCCCACCAACAGAACGTCGCGACCCTTCCCATAGCCGTTGTTGTACCGGCGGCGCATTCCAATGAGCTTCAGGCTCTACTTCCTCTCGTGCCACGGCTTGAGGAAGTGCTTGCGACGCTGCAGCCAAGATCGCTTGTTCAGATCGGAACATGACCGGATAAAATAAGGAGTAGCTCAGTGACACAACAGACGTATCCCCGCAGCCCCAAAACTCTTCTCGGTGGCATTGCTCACCTCGGGCGATTCATCGACAAGATTCGTCTGC
>JBKJWE010000016.1:0-3659 GCA_046717045.1 Nitrospiraceae bacterium
GCTGGAAGGAGAAGCGGATGGGCACGTCGACAGACCAGCCCAATCGACAGCGCTCCGATGATTGGTTTGATTTGCCCGTCCAGCGAAAGTTCGCCGACAAAGACCCGACCGGCTACCCGCTCGGTCGGAATGACTTCCTCTGCGACAAGTATGGCAATGGCGATGGCCAGATCGAGGCCCGATCCTTCTTTCTTGATATCGGCCGGCGCGAGATTGACGGTGATGCGCTTGGCGGGAAAATGAACCCGGTATTTTTGAGTGCGGATCGGACTCGGTCGCGGCTTTCCCGCACCGTCGTGTCCGGGAGGCCCACCACCGAGAATTGCGGAAGGCCGCCGCCGATATCGACTTCCACGTCGATAAGATGGGCATCAAGACCGACGAGCGCAGCACTCAGCACTTTTGCAAGCATGGCGTCTCCAAAATGTTTGTACGCGCCCGGATTATAGGAAGCGCCTCCGCCTGATTCAAAGGAAAACGCTATTGAGGAATCCATAAATGGTTCCATTTGTGGCTACTCGCAATGGAGTCGTCTGCCTGGTGGCACCCGCTCCTTGCCTTCTGTATAATCCCTGCGATGCATATCTCCGCGCACCTCATACCTCTATCGATCAGTACCTGGGTTGGCTTATCGCTCTGCATGGGCATAGCACCGTCGGTCGAGGCAAAGATGTCCAGCCCGATCGGCGCGTCGATGGCCGTCCTTGCGACATTGCAGGACGCCGATGTGTTACCCCCTGAAGGTACGCGCGAGGCGAATCGAATCATCCAAATGGTCATCCAGTTCCAATCGGCGTTTATGAAAAGTCCCGATCCCGCCGTGCGAGGATTTCTTCGGGAGGCGCTTGCTGTGAAGTGGGGGGATCGGGCCGAGGATGTTGAGTCTCGATTCCATACGGCTGGATGGACCTCGGAAGTGCTGGAAGCGCTCAGCGAACGACGATTGTCGACGACGGACGAGCAGCGCGCGCTATTGGCGATGGGGTTCAGCGCGTACAATATGAGCGTCGCCGACTTCGAGTGGTTCGCGGATCTCTTCGGCAGGGCCCGTACCGCGCTGGTCCAACGCGGAGAAAATATCCATCAGGTCTTTGCGCAACGACGACGTGAAATGCCCGGCAACAGGCCGTAACTCTGAAAGGAGAGAGACGATGGCGACGAAAGCCTACATCCTGATTAAGGTCAAAGCCGGACGGACCAAGGACGTGCTGCAGAACCTCAAGAAGCTGGCAGGGGTCGAGCAGGCGCATTCCTGCTTCGGGCAACCGGACATTTTTCTCTTCATCAGCGTCAACGACGAACGCAGCCTCTCAGATGTGGTGATCACCAAAATTCATCAGATTGAAGGGGTGGAAGAAACGGACACGCACATTGTCGCTGATTCCTAGAGTCGGGACTTGATTGACTGGACCGCGCCTTGTCTGGCTGCCGAACGGTAACAGGCTTCGGCAATCTCCATGGCTATCAGGCCGTCTCGCCCGGTGATTGGCGGCGGTGTTCCCGTGGAAACAGCCCGTATGAATGCTTGGAGCGTGGCGTGAATCGTCGGGTGGGTGGAGCAGACATGTTCCACGATCGGACATTCTTCAAGCGCGAGCGTCACGAGGCGCCGACTCCAGTCCGCATTGATGCGTCCGTCCCTCCCGATCCATTCCATGCGAGCGACTCGCCCTGTCGCCGTGCGCGCAACATCGAGGTCGCACAGGATCTCCTTCTTCGTCTTCAAACGAACGGATGCGCTGATCTCGGGCCCGGCAGGCGGCGCGGGCTCCATTGTGCACTGAGCCTCGACAACTTCATCGCCGCTCAGAAATCGAACCAGGTCCAGCAGATGGATGCCGATATCGAGCAAGGCGCCTCGATCACCGAAGGCTTGTGCGGTCGCAGGCGTACTGGACGTCGCCTCGACATGGCTACTCACACTCGCAGAGCACAGCGGACCGATGTGAGAAAGCCACTCTTTGACCTTCAGAACCGTCTGATCGAAACGCATGGTTTGAGCCGTCATGAGTAAGACCCCGGCCTGTTCCGCTGCGTCCACCATCGTGTGCGCATCCTGGACAGAGGCTGCCAGCGGTTTTTCGATCAAAACGGGCTTGCCTGCTCGGACGGCTTCGAGGCAGATGTCGCGGCAGAGTGTGGGAAAGGTCACGGCGACCACGGGCATGGACGGCCGGCTCTTTGATCAGCGCACGATAGTCCCCATACACTGGAACGTTGACCGACGGAAACGATTCGAGCCCTCCCCGACTCGCTTGCGACACACGGCGGCGAGGTGAGCGCCAGGAACGCCGTCAAGCAAGTGCTGGATGTACCGACTGCCGTGCCGACCGACGCCGATAAGCCCGATGCCATAAGAAGCGAGCGCCATGCAATCCTCTTCGTGAGGGAACTCTCGTCGCGACCCGACGTTCAGACGATGAAATCTCGATCCCATTGCCCGGATTGACAACCCGACTGATGGCTCCCTATAGTAAACTCTTTCGCGCCCAAACCGACAGAAGCACGATGAAGCGTCGCAAAGCCTTATGGGAGCCACCTGTGCCGCTATGACGTCCACTACCACCCCGTTTACAATAGAGCAAATCGGCACCGGGACCGCTCGCTTTCCCAGCGGCATGCCGATTCCGAGCAGCACGGACGCCGCCGTCGATCCCTACATTAAGACACGTCCTTCCAATGGCGTGCAGGTGGAAGCCCTCCTGTTTTGGCCGCAAGAGAAAGCGACCTATCCAGGCCTCGTTTTGTTACACGAGTGGTGGGGACTTAACGTGCAGATGAAGGACCTCGGAGTACGATTGGCCTGCGAAGGCTATGTGGTGATTATCCCCAACCTGTACAGCAGACTAGGCGGCATGGTGACGGCCAATGTGGAGGTGGCCGATGCCCTCATGGGCAAGCTGAACGAGACGCTGGTCTTGCAAGACATCAATTCTTGTTGCGAGTACTTGAATACGCACGACTACATCAAGCGGAACATTCACGGTGTCGTCGGTTTCGGAATGGGCGGGTCCTACGCGCTGAAGTTCGCCTGCCAACGCAAGCGACTGCGCGCAGCGGTGTCCTACTACGGCAGGATCGGTCAGGTCGATGGATCGATCAAAGATTTGTTCTGTCCGGTTCTCTACCATCATGCCGGACAAGATCAATGGGTTTCGGCGCCTGACGTTGAGCGGCTGCGGGCCGCTGCGGCGCCGCACGGAAAGAAAATTGACATCAGAACATATGCTGATGCGCCCCACGCCTTCGCCAACGACTTGCGGGTCGACAGCTATCGAGCCGACATCGCGATGCAGGCCTGGACCGAAACCGCCGCCTTCTTAAAGTCCTGCTTGCAAGGAGTCTAAGCTCCTCCTCTCGATACCACCCTCCTCAGATCTTGAGACTGCTCCGCACGACACAGTAGAGTACGACATGGACCAGCTGAGCAACCCGGTTTGTCGAATCTGGTGTATGGTGGCCGCAATACTGGTTTCCTGTCTATCGCTTGGCAGTACGCAGGCCGAAGACGTTATGCTCCCGACGAACGTTCCAGATTTCCCTGCGCTCATAGCCACGCATGGCGACGTTCTTGCGGAGGTGATGTCCGACAAGGGCGCGGTGAATTTCTTTGTCACGACGTTGGGACCTGCCCTTCACTTGAACGAGGTCTCCAATAC
>JBKJWE010000017.1:0-2681 GCA_046717045.1 Nitrospiraceae bacterium
GCTCCCCTGTATCAAGCCACGACATACACTGCTCGACAGAAGGCTCCGCTCCTTCGAGGATGATTCCCCAGATATGAATCACCCCATGTTGAAGATCGAGCGGCCGATTCCACGCTGAGATGAGAACCTTCTCAATGGGGAGGAAAGAGACAACGTGCACAGTCTGAAGCCTCTCGCGGGCTTTCATGACATCAGGCTCATGCGTTGGCCGCCACGCGCGCAGTTCTCGTAGATTCGACAACCTTGCCGTCTTCCAGCTTTACAACATGATCGCCGAGATGAAAATACCGGTCATCGTGTGTGATGACGATCACGAGCTTCCCGCGCGCGCGGAGATCCGGCAATAACGTTCGATAAAAGATTTCCTTGTACTGCGGATCTTGATCGGCCGCCCATTCATCGAATACGTAGATCGGGCGATCTTCCAAGTACGCCGTCACCAAGGCAAGCCGCTTGCGCTGTCCCTGCGACAACTCTACCGTCGAGAACCGGCGGTCGTGCAGCGACACTTTCTGGTCGATCTGCAAGAGGGCCAAATATCGCGCGGCCAACGCAGACGCGGTGGCGTCCGGTATGCCGAAGAGACGGTCGAACACATGGAAGTCTGAAAACACGGCGGAGAAATGTTCGCGATGCCATTCACGGTTCGATTCCGTAATCGGAGTTCCAGCCATCGTCACTGTCCCGCTTTGTGGGGCATACAATCCCGTGAGGACTTTGACAAATGTCGATTTCCCACTACCGTTGCCGCCGATCACAAACACAAGATTCCCCGGCCTCAGCTCAATCGTGATGGGACCGAGAGTAAATGTGCCTTCCTCGGCTTTCTTCGGCCGATAGCTGAATACCACTCTATCCATCTCAATCAGCGCTGCGCGACTCATCGGTGTCGCACCAGACAGGGCATCGACCGACCTCGCGTCACCCTTCTCTAACGACACGCCCAAGCGCTCTATATTCTCTAAGGCCACTTGCCCACGAGCAACCGCAGGCAAGGACCCGATGATGCTCCAGATCGGACCCATCATGTACAACACCGCTACCACGTAGCCCGTGAGCGCTTCCGGCGAGAGCTGCACGAGGCTCGGAAACACGAACACTAAGACGCCGATCAAACCATAAAACGACACCTGAGTCCATGCGTCGGCCAATGCGTAGTGTGTCGTCGCTTTCAAATTCGTGCGCCGATACCGGTCGGCGGCTTCCTGCACTTCTTGATTGAGGAACTCCTCTCGCCGGGCTCTGTGCATACGTAACTCTTTCAATCCTTCAGTGAGCGATCGGAAATGCCTGAACACCTCAGCTCTCGCTTCCCGAGCCGCATAAATGATGTGAAATGCCCGCGTATGCAACAACTGATATCCCCCCGCACCGAGCAGCGTCACTCCGACCACACCCAAAAACGTGGGCCATGAGAGCCACGCCAAATAGATTCCACAGCCTGCCACCACCGCCGCGTTCCTTCCAAGAGCCGGAAAACATTGAATGGCCCAGGTTACGGAGCTGACATCGTCAGTCAAGGTCACGAGAACATTGGCAGCCCCCCGGGACTCCACTTGCCGGAGTGGAGCGTCCACAATTTTGCCGCATAACTTCAATGACAATTCCATGATCGTATTTTGGGCAAAGCGAACCAGAAGCAATTGTGACAGAAGGCCTGACAGAATCTTCCCACCCGTCAGGGCCACAAACCCGGCCAGAAACCACCAGGACGGCGCGACATCACGATGCAGCATATTATTAATGAACGCGATGACACCGGCACTCAATAGACCCGACACCACGCCCGCTCCTACCATTGCCCACACAATCCCGTGGGAGTTCTGTGCGGCGAATCGGATGAACCGAGTAGAATTCATGCGCGTGGTACTCTAATGGCTCTTGGTGGTAACAGAGGCGCCTTCGTAGCCGGTCGATGATTCGCGTGATTGCTTTGGAGAGAATCCCTTTGACCTAAAATACCGCTGGAGATATTCCGCAGTTTCTTTCACGTGCGGAGCGACCAGCAACAATCCGGAATCTCTCGCGGGAATGGCAATAGTTTCGGTTCCGCCGCGAGCGAACCGCTCCCATGCCTTACGGCTGTCCACGACCGAATTACTAACCGGTCGATTTGCCGCGATGATGTTCATCAAATATCCCGGATACTCACACACGTCATATCGAGCCACGGCCCGCAGAGTCGCCTGGGTCACGCGCTCTATTTGGTATTGTTTTTCTCGATTATCCACCGTCTGAACTCCTCGAATCAGCGCGCGAAGCGTCTTCAGCTTTTCTCTCAAAATAGGAATCCAGTTTTCCAGCGGGGTGCGTAAGAGAAGGGTTACATTTTTCCATACTGTGATGAGAATAAAAACCGGCAAGAAAATACGGAGTAGCGGTTTGGACCAATGTTGCCGATACGAAATTGGGTGCCAGGAGTCCATCATCGTAAGAGCAACTCGCTCGCCAGCCGCCGTAAGTTGTTGCGCCATTTCATACGCGATCACCCCACCTGTACAAGCACCAGCAATCAAGTAGGGCCCACGCGGACGAATACTTCGAATCTCTTCAACGTAATGCCGAGCCATTTCTGAAATTGTGGTAAAGGGAAGCTCCTTGCCGTCCAGCCCACGCGCCTGCAATCCATAGACTGGTTGATCGTGCCCCAACAACCGAGCTAACTGAGAAAACATCAACAC
>JBKJWE010000018.1:0-3093 GCA_046717045.1 Nitrospiraceae bacterium
GCGATACCACTCTCCATCCCAGCCGTGCTGTTCAATGCGCTGGCGCATGTGACCCGCCTCCATGTGACACCGTTCAGCGAAAGACAGATCCCCCCGCAGGCGCGCAACCTCGGCAAACCGTATGAGCACGTCATACAGGAAAAAACCTAACCATACGCTCTCACCGGTGCCATGTTCGCCGACCATGTTCATGCCATCGTTCCAGTCCCCCGAGCCTATCAACGGCAGGCCGTGCTCCCCACGTGCGAGGCCCTTCAGAACGGCTCGCACACAGTGTTCGTACAAACTGGCTGTCTTTTCAGACCGGCCCGGCAGATCGTAATAGGAGTCCTCCCCCTGATTAACGGGGCGACCTTCGACGAAGTGGATGGGTTCATCCAACACCCCGCTGTCCCCTGTGCTCAACACGTAGCGGCAGGTCACCAGTGGCAGCCAGAGGTAATCGTCCGAACAGCGTGTCCGCACCCCACGGCCTGAGGGGGGATGCCACCAATGCTGGACATCGCCTTCCTGAAACTGTCTTGCTGCACAGAGCAGAAGGTGCTCGCGCACCAGATGCGGCTCGGCGTGGATGAGCGCCATCGAATCTTGAAGTTGGTCGCGGAAACCGAAAGCGCCCCCCGACTGATAGTATCCGCTCCGCGCCCACAAACGGCACGCGAGCGTTTGATACAAGAGCCAGCCATTGATCAGCACGTTGATGGACTGGTCCGGCGTGTATACATGTACAGCGCCGAGCCGGTGCTTCCAGTATTGCCACACCGCTTCGAGCGCGCCGCGCGCGGCAGTAGATCCTCTGAAGCGTTGTATCGACTGTCTGGCCTCGTCGACGGTTCGCCCGACGCCGAGCCTGAAGATGATCTCACGCTCCTGCCCGGCGGCCAGTTCGAATGGCACGTGGATCGCGGCGCAGGGATCGAGACCAGCTCCCACTTTGCCGGACAGCCGCGTCCGGGTCATCGCGGCCGGATTGCGCAGCGTGCCGTTGCGCCCGATAAACTCAGTCCGGTCGCCGCTGATAGTCCGCGTCGTCTCGTCCACATCGATGAAGGCAATCCGCCCGCCGAACTCTGTGTGATAGGGATTCCTCGCGAAGACCGCCTTGCTCTTGGGGTCCAATTCCGTCACGATGTGCATCGCCGATTTTGGCCGCAGATCTCCCAGCACCCATTCCATATAGCCCGTTGCGGACAGCTTGCGTGACCGGCCCGACTCGTTCCGCACCTTGAGCACCATGAACTTCATCGGCGCGTCCAAGGCCACGTACACCCACAACTCCGAGCGAATGCCGCGCTCCGTATGCTCGAAGACACTATAGCCGAAGCCGTGCCGGCTGACGTACGGCGTCGCCCCGCGGCTGGGCAACGGCGTGGGGGACCAGAAGTGACCCCTCTCTTCGTCACGAAGGTACAAGGCTTCTCCGCTCGTATCACTCACCGGGTCGTTATGCCACGGCGTGAGACGGAATTCGTGGGCGTTCTCGCTCCAGGTATAAGCCTGGCCGCTCTCCGAAACGACGGTGCCAAAGTGCGGATTCGCCAGGACATTTACCCACGGCGCCGGCGTCACGTGCCCGTGCGCGGTCGTGATGACATACTCGCGCCCATCAGGCGTGAATCCTCCCAGCCCATTGAAGAAGTTGAGATCATGACGCGGCAACGCGGCGGATGGCGCAGGGTCGGGGCGGCGAGTTCGGGTTGGCGTCAGGTGCGGCACGGTCACATCCACATGGCTGCGGCGCGTAATCTGGTCCGCCAGCGAACCCCGCCTGTTGGTGATGATGGCACGCGCGACCGATTGGAGCAGAATGCGGTCCTCGTTTGATATCTGGTCTGTAGGACGGACGAAGATGCCGCCGGGCCGATCCATCACGTGTGCTTCGACACCCGCGGCGATCAGGCCCATGATCTGTTCCTGGAGGAGTTGTCGGTAACCGGCGTGATCTTCGTTCCAGATCACCAGATCCACGGCCAGTCCCTTTGAACGCCAGTACGCGTGGGCCTGTACGAGTTGGCGCACAAGATCGATATTGGCCGGGTCTCCGATCTGCAGCAGCACGATCGGCAGATCACCTGAAATGGCATAGCCCCAGAGTCCGGATTGCCCGCGTCGGTTCTTGATGAGGATGCCCGGGTCGGCGCGCAAGGAGGAATTGGCGTAGAGGACAGAACTCGCCAGGCGTCCATAGAGTTGGGCGTCGGCATCGGTGGCATTCAGCTGCCGCAAGACGACTTGGCCATGCGTCCACGCCAGATCGAACACACGATCCGCGAGACGCCGATCCTGATATTTCTCCACCAAGCCCAGGCAGATATCGCGAGTGTCGCCCATGCCGGACACCATATTAATCGTCGCCGATTCTTCCGGATCGAGCGTAATTCGACACCGGATCGCGACGATCGGATCGAGCACGGAGCCCTGGCTACCCGAGAGCTCCCCAGTATCGCGTGTCGCTGGGTGCGCGCCGGTACCGCTCATGGCTTGTGGATCGGCAACCGTGCGGCCGCGGCCGATGAACTGCATGCGGTCCGTCTCGTAGGACATGGTGCCGAAATCCGTTCCATGCACGGCCATGAGGTGGCACATCCATGGTGCCCGCTCATCGAGAGACCGCGGGCGGCGTGTGCAGAGGATGGCATGACGCTCCGGGATGATCTCGGTCTGGACAAACAGATTGCTGAACGCCGGATGTAAGGCGTCCGCCGCGGACGATGCGAGCACGACTTCCGCGTAACTCGTGATGTCGATCGTTCGGCTGACGCGAGAGCCGTTGGTGATGCGGATTCGACGCAGTTCGATGTCGTCCTCCGGCGACACCACGATCTCGGTATAGGTTTCGATCTCGTGATCGCGGCGGCGATATTCGACACGGCCTTCGGGAAACAGGGCCTCGTAGGATTGTGCGCGCGTCAGCGTCGGTTGATGCGCGCCTGACCAGAACGCGCCACTGTCCAGATCGCGCAGATACACGAACGCGCCCCAGTGATCGCGCGTGCTGTCTTCGCGCCAACGCGTCAGCGCCAGATCCTTCCAGCGACTGTAGCCGCCTCCGGCATTCGTCAGCATCACGTGATAGCGACCATTCGACAGCAA
>JBKJWE010000019.1:0-3221 GCA_046717045.1 Nitrospiraceae bacterium
TTTTTGGAACTCAAGATGCTGAATCCCGAATTGAAGAAAGATTTTCTCCCCCACGGCAACTATCAAATAAAAGTCCCGCGCCAGACCTGCCCCAGCCGCTGCTTCAAACAAGAAAAAGTTCAAGCGCCCTGACGCTGGCCCTGATGCAGATTCGCCTTCCTGCTTCCCCCGCCCGCCCGCTGCTTCGCAAGTTGATCGGGTGCGGGCTGGAGGCGGTCTCGGCGAGCGCGGCCGTGCGTCGTACCGTCATCAAGCGCGGGTCGGCGCTGATCGTCGGTGGCCGTCGATACGATCTGCGGCGATACGACCGAGTTGTTGTCGTCGGTGCAGGAAAGGCCGCAGCGCCGATGGCCTGCGCGTTGGAACCCATCCTTGGCCCACGGCTCCACAGCGGCCTGGTGGTCACGAAGTATGGCCATGCGGTCCCAACTCGCAAGATCGTGGTCGAGGAGGCGGGCCATCCGATTCCGGACCGAGCCGGGCTACGGGCGGTCCCTCGTCTTCACTCACTGATTACACAGTTGACTCGCCGCGATCTCTTGATTGTCTTGCTCTCGGGTGGAGCGTCCAGCTTGTTGCCGGCTCCGGTCAAGGGGGTCACGCTTTCCGACAAGCAGAAAACCACCGATCGACTCTTACGCTGCGGCGCGACGATTCAAGAGATCAATGCCGTCCGCAAACATCTCTCGTCGTTGAAAGGCGGCCGTCTGGTTCAATCGACCGAGGCGACGATCGCGACGCTGATCTTATCGGACGTGCTGGGCGACGATCTCAGCGCCATTGCCTCCGGGCCGACCGCGCCAGATCCGACCACCTTTCGTGAGGCGGTGGCGATTCTCCGTCGGTATCGAATCTGGCGGGCAATCCCACCACGAGTCCGGGCGCACCTGATGAAAGGCCGGCGAGGAGACGTGCCTGAGACGCCGAAGCCTGGCTCTGCTCTCTTCCGGTCGGTGTCCCATCACCTCATCGGTAGCAATAACCTCGCACTGACGGCCGTGACGCGTGCGGCGAGGGACGCGGGTCTCAGAACGATTCTCGAGGCAACGGCCATCATAGGGGATGCTCGTGAGGCGGGGAAGCGGTTCGGAACGCTGGCTCGGTCGGTTGTCGAGGCGGGCAATCCAGTCGGCGGTCCCTGTTGTCTCGTGGCCGGCGGAGAGACGACGGTCACGGTTGTCGGAAACGGCAAGGGTGGTCGCGCCCAAGAATTTGCGGCAGCGGCGGCCCGAGAAATCGCCGGTCTGAAGAACGTCTGGATCG
Organism: Nitrospiraceae bacterium; assembly: GCA_046717045.1. Taxonomy (GTDB): domain Bacteria; phylum Nitrospirota; class Nitrospiria; order Nitrospirales; family Nitrospiraceae; genus JBKJWE01. Next base: position 1,264 of record JBKJWE010000019.1, read on the forward strand.
CCGCCATCGGCACCGATGGAACGGACGGTCCGACGGATGTCGCGGGCGCCGTCGTCGACGGCGCCACCGTCGCGCGAGCCACGCGTCTTGGCGTGGATCTCGATCGTGCCCTGCGACAGAACGACACGTATCCGGCATTCAAACGACTGCGTTGTCACATCACCACAGGTCCGACCGGGACGAACGTGAACGATCTTTACCTGCTCGTCGTCTTGTAGGTAGTATCCGCGTCGATGGATCGTCCTCTCCTTCTTCCTCTCGCAGCTTGTACAGATCCGGCTCTCGTCGGCGGCAAGGCCGTAGGTCTTGCGCGCCTCATTGCGGCCGGCTTTCGCGTTCCGCCCGGACTCTGCGTCACCACGGCCGTCTACGCAGACTTTCTTGAGGAAGCGGGTATTGAGTGCGATTCCGAATGGCGCATGGCGGTCCGGACATCGAAAGAGGCTCGCGGGGCGCAACTGGAGCGCATTCGTTCAAAGATTCACGCGCATCTGTGGCCGAAAGACTGGATCAGCCTGCTGCATGCGGAGGTGACGCGCCTTGGATTCGAGGCCCCGGCGCTCTGGGCGGTGCGTTCCTCCGCCACGAATGAAGACCAGGCGCAGGCGAGTTTCGCCGGAGTGTACCGCACACGTCTGGGCGTGCCGTTGCATGACATCAGTCGGGCAGTCCAGGATCTCTGGGCCTCGATCTGGGACGAACAAGTGTTTGCCTATCGCGAAAGGTCCGAATCGACGGCTCCTCCCGCCATGGCGGTCGTGGTTCAACCGATGCTCGATGCGCAAGCGGCCGGCGTGGCCTATTCGATCCATCCGGTGACCGGCCGCTCGAACCAGGTGGTCGTAAATGCGGTACCGGGGTTAGCCGCCTCCCTCGTCGATGGAACGGCCACGCCGGATCAGTATGTGGTCCGACAGGATGCGGCGTCCAACCGGTTCAGGATTCTCAACCGGGGCATCGCGGCAAAACGCAGAGCTCTGCGATTGGGTCCGACCGGCGCGCAGGAGGAACGGCTGTCACCGGATCGCGAGCCCCGCTCGGCCCTGACGGACGACGAATTGATCGAACTCGCCTGCCTGACCAAACGTGTCGAGCAGGCCCTCCGACATCCGGTCGACATCGAGTGGGCCATCGATAAGAGGGGGATCTGGCTGCTTCAGGCCAGGCCCGTGACCGTCGTGCCGCAGTCGGTGGCCTTCACAAACGACGAATGCGAATGGTCGCGGGCCAATTTCAAAGAGACCATGCCGGAGGTGCCGAGTCCGATGGGGCTCTCGTTCCTCGAACACTTTATGGACGCCTACATCATCTCGCACTATCGCCGGCTGGGCTGCCAGATTCCCAAGGGGCTCTCGTCGGTTCGTGTCTCGCACGGACGGCCGTACTTGAACGTCTCCCTCTTTCACAATCTCGTCGGGCAATTGCGGGGTGATCCGTCTTTGAACGTCGAACAGATGGGCGGAGAGCACTTGCGCACCGCCCCGCCGGTAACACAACTGGGCTGGTTCGCCTATATCCGCGCCGGCTGGCTTATGCTGCGCGAACTGAACCGAGTGGCCAAATCGGGGCCCACATGGTTCGCAGAGATGAAGCAACTGGCCTCCACCTATCACCAGGATCGCATCCGAGATTGTTCGCGAGACGAGCTGGCTGCGCATCTCGATCGGTTGAGCCCATGGCTCGACAGCCGCGAGGTGACTTTTGGCATTGCGGGAGGAGTGGGACAATGTTTGCAAGCCTTCACCTTGCTGCTGCCCCGCTGGCTTGGAGAGGATTGGAGGAGCCTCCTCAATGCCGCGCTGCAAGGACAGGGGACGGTCATCAGCGCCCAACAGATATTGCGATTGGCTGAGTTGGTTCAGATCGCACGACAGGATGACAGTGTGTCTCGTGCATTGCTGACAGAAAAATGGGATCTCCGTGCGTGCCGCGGGCAACTGAGGGGCTCAGCGTTCCTC
>JBKJWE010000020.1:0-2680 GCA_046717045.1 Nitrospiraceae bacterium
CCGTAAATGCGCCGCGTTCGTGGCCGAACAATTCATTCTCCAAGAGGTTTTCTGGGAACGAGGCACAGTTGACGGCGATGAAGGGTTTCGACCGGCGTGGACTCCAGCGATGCACGGCGCGCGCGACGACTTCTTTCCCTGTGCCGGTCTCCCCAAGGAGGAGGACCGTGACGTCCGAGCCGGCGACTTGCTTCGCCACGCCGAGCTGCGCCGTCATTTTGGCGTTCTCTCCCACCACATGGTCGTAGCGATCGTCGACCTCCCGGCGCAGAACTTCGACCTGGCGATGCAGAGCAAGGCTGGCGAGCGTCTTCTCGATGACGACCGTCAGGTGATCGGCCTTGAAGGGTTTGGTGACGAAGTCGACGGCGCCGAGCTGCATCGCCTGGACAGCGCGTTCGATCGTACCGAACGCCGTCAAGATAATGATGCGGGGGATGTGGAACCCCGCCGTCTCCACAGGATTAGAGTCGAACGGGCGTTCTTTCGGCGCTTTCTTCCGGAGCTGTTCCAAGATCTCGATGCCTGAAAGAAAAGGCAATTCGAGATCGAGCAAGACCAGGTCCGGCTCTTCCTGCTCGATGAGCCGTAACGCATCCTTTCCGTTGTCGGCCGTGATCGGCTGATGCCCCATCCAGGTAATACGGTTCTCCAGGCCGAGGAGAATGTCTCGATCATCGTCAACGATCAGGATTCTGGCGCTCATGTTCCCCGCCTCTCGATGGGGGGCCAGGCCCGGGGTCGGCTCAGTGATGAGCTTTCACGGGCGTCACTCTCATTGGCTGTAACAACACATGCGTGAGGCCTAGGTCGACACATGGGCAGGGCCTTTCGCGATTGGAATAGTGAAGGACATACGGGTGCCGACGTTCGGCGTGCTGTCGACGCGAATGTCGCCGCGATGCATGGTGACGAGTGTCTTCGTGATAAAGAGGCCCAACTGCGCGCCTTGTGCGCTAGGGACCGCCGAGGGCACTTTGGAAAACTCGTTGAACATGTGGGGCACGTTCTCAGGAACAATACCGCAGCCAGTATCCGCGACACAGGTTCGAACGAAGCCCTCCGGGTCTGTCTCGAAGGTCACGGTGACTTGCCCTTGGGGAGGGGTGAATTTGAGTGCGTTGCCGATGAGATTCCACAGAATTTGCTCGAGCTTGTCGGGGTCCGCTTGGATCATGGGGAGATTCTCTACTGGCACAATGGACAGCGCAATCTTCTTTTCGGCAGCCAGGGTCTGCAAGCTGTCCACAACGGAGGTGGCGATGCCTCGAATGCAGGTCGGTTGGAGATCGAGTACGTCTTTCTTGCTGTCCAACCGAGACCAGTCGAGGAGCTGATTGATGATTCTTGCCAGACGCGCCACGTTGTGTTCGATACGCCCCAAATAGGTGACCTGTTGCGGATTGAGTGTGCCCGTTACGCCGTCGAGCATATTTTCCGCAAAGCTGCGAATGGCGGTCATGGGGGTGCGGAGTTCGTGGGAGGCGACGGACAGAAACATCGCACGCCGACGGTCCTGCTCCTTCAGGCGTTCGTTGGCGAGGGACAACTCCTCAGTCCGATCCTTGATGCGCTGTTCGAGATGGTGTGTCAGTTCCGCCAAGCTGGAATAGGCCTGCGCATTGTCGACGGCGGCGGCCACATGGCTGGCGATCGTCGTCAACACATGCAGATCCTCATTCGTACAAGGCTGATCCCCTCGATCGCCGGCTAAATAACCGAGGAGCTGACGGTGACTTTGGAGCGGGACACCCACAAACGAGTGGACACCGGCTCGACGGGCCAGCTCCAACACGGGGGGGTGAAGCCGATGGGCTTCCGTGTCGATGTCGGCGATCAGCACCGCCTTGCCGTGGATGAGAAGATCGGTGTTGATCGTGCCATCGTCGCAAATAGGGAGTGAGATTCGCCTGGCCGCCTCCGCGATGTCCGGAGCCACCCCGGCGATGTGGGCGACGTACGCGACCTTCCCATCCGGATGGCGGAGCATGAGTACCATCCGCACGTAGCCCAGGTTGCCCAACAACAGCTGGAAGACTGTGTCCATGAGTTGGGTCATGTCGAGATTGCTGGCGATTGCCGCGCTGGCCTGGTGCAAGGTCGTCAGTTGACTGATCTGACGCCGGATCGTTTCGAGGTTGGTCGTAATCGCTCGGTTTCGCTCCTGAAGCGACTGTGTCATTTCGTTGAACAGCTCGGTCAATTGTCCCACCTCGTCGTGGCTCGACGGCGTCAGCGGCAGAGGCGATTCGCCGGAGGCCAGTTGTTTGGCCCTGACTGCCAAACTTTGCAAAGGGGTGGTGATACGCAACGTCAGAAAATGGGCGCCCACGATACCGGTTGCGATGATCAGGCCGGTGATCAACAGTACGTTGCGGATCATGTCGAGCAAGGCCTGATTCAAATGTGCGTCGGTGAGACCGATTTGCACCACACCGTAGACAGGAGTGGCCTTCCGCGGGGAGGGAACGGCCGCGCTTTCTTCCAGTTGGAGCGAAAAAGGAGGGATGGGTCGTTCTTCCTGCCGGAGGAGCGGCATGGCAAAGTCGTACAGGGTTTCATTCAAGGTCAAGAACGAACCGTACCACTTTGCGGATGGATGAAACGGACCAAGGGTCATGTCCCGAGAAACGCTCAGGTGCGTGACCTGCGGAGTGGCGACCGGCGACGACAACAACTG
>JBKJWE010000021.1:0-2913 GCA_046717045.1 Nitrospiraceae bacterium
GTCAGTACGACGTCAACTGGATGTTTTTTCATCTGCTCCAAGGCTTTCAATCCGTTCGCGGCAATATACACTTTGTACCCCGCATTATTGAGTCGGACGGAAAAGATAGACCGTAATTCGATCATCATCGACAACCAAGACACTATTGTTGGTCCGCTCCATAGTCCTTTGGTCTCCTTTCTTTCCGGCATCGCTGGGGCAGGGTCGCTGCATTCGTTCCCCAGGATGGCTTCATCAATTGTGGATTGGGTCCCGCCATACCGGGGAATTACTGAGTCCCGCTCCGAACGATCATGATGGTTCGAGCATAGCCATCCGGCTGAACCCATAGTTGAATTCGGTCCCCAGCCTTCACCTGACCAAATAGTTCTGTCCCTTTCCCGACGAGGACCTGCCGTTCCACGCCGGCAATGTCTTTGACGACATAGCGATCGCCGTCGATCCGGAGCAAGTCTGCCTCAAACGAAGGTGGCGGGGGAGACGGACTCAGTTTCTGGTCCGGCCCAGAAAACGACAGGGGAACGGTCCAGAGACCCCACAGGACGAGTATTGCTGCATATCGTGAGAATTTGGCCATAGCGCCCCTCCTTCTCTCTCATGACGACATCTGGGTATGTCCTCCATCCTCATTATCAACGCACGTCATGTCTTCGAGCGTTCTGGTAGACGGGTGAAGACATCTGGTAGAGAGGGAAGACAATGAAACAAGGAGCAAATGACAGACCGCACCGCCGGCTCGGATGCCCATCCCCAAGGATTCAACAGAAAATCAAGACGATAGACGATTGAGTCATGATTGTATTGCGACGTGGAAAACCGCGCGTGCTTGGGAACAAGCTGTCAGAGTGGCGGGGAGAGATCGGCAAGAATGCATGGTGGTATGCGAAGTTCTGACTCGGGAAGACAAGTTGTCTCGGGCAGGAACAGGTTGGCCGTCAATCGGTCAGACTTGACCGTATTGCCGGAGCTTGCGAAGGAGCGTCTTGCGATGGATGCCAAGAATAGCAGCTGCTTGACCGTGGTCCTGATGATGGGCCTCTAGCACGCGCAAAATATAATTTTTTTCCATATTCAGAAGGGTGTCCCACCCCCGAACACGCGCACCGTCTTGAACCGTCGCCGTCCGGATCGTCTCAGGCAGGTCCTCTGGGGTAATGGTGGGATGCGGGGTCAAGGCAATCGCTCGCTCAATCGCGTGCTCGAGCTCGCGCACGTTACCGGGCCAGGCATAGTGAGAGAGCAACGACATGGCCTCCGGCGCGATGCCGGTCACCGGTTTCTCTCTGGCTCGGCCGAATTTGTCGACGAAAAACTGGCTGAGAAGTGGAATGTCTTCAATCCGATCGCGCAACGGAGGAAGAACGATGGTGATCACTTCCAGTCGATAAAACAGATCTTCTCGAAATGTTCCGGCCTCCACGAGCGGCTTCAAATCCTTCTTCGACGCCGCGACGATTCTTACGTCAATGGGACGAGGCGTCTCGCTCCCCACGCGCCGAATCTCGCGTTCCTGGAGCGATCGGAGCAACTTGCTCTGCATCATCGGCGAGAGGTCCGCGATTTCGTCCAGAAAACAGGTACCCAGATGCGCCTGTTCCAGCAGCCCCTTCTTACTTGCGACGGCTCCGGTAAACGCTCCTCGTTCATGTCCGAAGAGCTCGGATTCGAGGAGCGTCTCGGCTAACGAACCCGTATCGATCGCCACGAACGGACCGCCACTCCTCGGGCTATTGGCATGGATGGCACGCGCGATCAGTTCTTTTCCGGTTCCGCTTTCTCCCTGAACCAAGACGGTGCTGTCGGTTCCCGCGACACGCGCCACCAATTTATACACTGCGACCATTCTGGGGCTGCTGCCCACCAGGTTGTCGAACCGGTACCGTTCCCGCAACTCGTCACGCAACGAGCGATTCTCCCGCACTAACGTCTTATGTTCGAGCGCCCGCCGAACCACCAACCGAATATCATCCACGACAAACGGCTTGCTGAGATAATCGAAAGCTCCTGCTTTGATCCCATCTACTGTCGTCTTGAGAGATCCGTATGCCGTCAACAGGATCACCAGGATATCCGGCACCTTCTCGCGCAGCGCCGCCAGCAAGGCGAGTCCATCCATGCCGGGCATATGAATGTCTGTAATGACCAGGTCAGGCTGCCATTCCCCAAACTGCCGGAGGGCCGTCTCCGCGTCCTCGGCCGTCTCGACCTGGTACCCCTCCTTGGCCACGATTTCGCGCAGCAAGGCCAGTGTTTCGACGTCGTCGTCCACGACCATCACGCGAGACTGTCGCAACATCAGCGTGACCCTCCGTCTGTTGGCAGCACGATTGTAAAGTGAGAGCCTTTTCCTGGCTCGCTCTTGACGTCGATGTGCCCCCCGTGCGCGCGTATTGTTTCCAGTGCGATCGCAAGGCCAAGCCCCGTGCCGCGTCCGGCCTTCTTCGTCGTAAAAAACGGATGAAAAATCTGCGCCAGCTGCTCGGCGTCCATTCCGCAGCCTGTATCGATGAATTCCAGCGCGGTCAACGTTCGGCGGTCTTGCTGTCCGAGCGCAGCATGGGGAGAGACCCGCACGACCAGGGTCCCCCCACCGGGCATTGCGTCGAGTGCGTTTTCGATCAAACTATTGAACACTTCCTGGAGTTGTTGGGCATCGGCTTCAACTTTCTCGACTTGCTGAGTCGACTCGGTGACCAGCGCGATCCGTCGACGTTCGAATTCAGGCTGGAAGAGCGCGAGACATTCCGCAACGCAGGCGTTCAGATCGAGCGGAGACCGAACCGGCTCCGGTCTTCGGGCATACAACAACATGTCCTGAATAATTTTCGATGTTCGTTCGATCTGCGCCTCCACCGTCTGCAACCGTCGCCGAGACTCTGCACTCAGAGTCGGATCTTCAGCCATGAGCTGGAT
>JBKJWE010000022.1:0-6846 GCA_046717045.1 Nitrospiraceae bacterium
GTCGAACTTCTCGAGATCGTCATGAAGTAGAGACGGAATCTCTTTGATCAGGTCGAGCGGGCTCCTGTCCGCTCGACCTTGCAGTTTTCCCGGCGGACACCGTACACTCTTCCCATCACGATCTCGCCCGGTTTGACCAGCCTGCTCGATCGTTCAACACCGAATCATCGTTTCGTCGCTTCAATCACACTATGCCGCCTGCCATCCTCTTCAGTTGCGAATCCATCAGCAAAAGCTATGGCGTGAAGCCGCTCTTCACCGACCTGTCAATCGGGCTGTTCGAAGGCGATCGTGTCGGACTCCTCGGCCCCAATGGTTCGGGCAAATCCACCCTGCTGAAAATCTTGGCAGGTCTTGAAACCCCTGACAGCGGAACGAGATCCGCCCGCCGCCAGCTCCGCATCGGCTATGTCCCGCAAGACCCGGCCTTCGACGACGACCACAGCGTCGAGGAGACCCTCGCTCAGGTCCTGATCGACGAAAGGCTCGATCCGCACGAGCACGGGGGTCGGGTCGCCAAAGCCATTCGTCTCGGCGAATTTTCGAAGGCCGATCAGTCCATCACTACACTTTCCGGAGGCTGGAAGAAACGCCTCGCCATTGTCCGCTCCCTGATGCTGGAACCGGACGTGCTGTTGATGGACGAGCCGACAAACCATTTGGATGTCGAGGGCATCCTCTGGTTGGAAGAGGTCTTGAAAACCGAGGCCCGCGCGTTCCTAGTCGTCAGCCACGACCGGCGGTTTTTGGAATCGGTGGCCACGCGCACGATCGAGCTGAACCGTTGCTACCCCACAGGGGTGTTCGAAGCGAAGGGACGCTATAGCGATTTTTTGGAGCAGCGCGACGCGGCGCTGCAGACACAGGCCGAGTATCAGGCCTCGCTCGCCAATCGTGTCCGCCGTGAAGTGGAATGGCTCCGCCGCGGCCCCAAGGCCAGAACGACCAAAGCCAAGGCGAGAATCGGCAGCGCCGGAGAGCTGATCGACGAGCTCAGCGCCATGGAGACACGTCGGAAACAGGCGACGGTCGGCATCGATTTCACGGCATCGGGACGCCGATCGAAACAGCTCGTCGTCGCCACGCAGTTGGGCTTGTCGTTGGGAGGACGACCCATCGTCGCCAATCTCGACCTGCTGCTTGGGCCGGGCCAGCGGCTCGGTCTGCTCGGCCCCAACGGCAGCGGGAAGACCACGCTTCTCAAATTACTGGCCGGCACGTTGAAGCCCGATCAAGGCACCATCACGCGCGCAGAGAAGCTGCGGGTCGTGACCTTCGAGCAACATCGCGAATCGCTCAACCAGAACGCCACGCTCCGCCGCTCACTGACGCCGGCTGGCGGTGATGGGGTCGTCTATCAAGACCGCCCCGTCCATATTGTGTCTTGGGCTAAACGCTTTCTCTTCAGACCCGAACAATTGGACTTGCCGGTCTCGCGTTTGTCCGGCGGCGAACAGGCCAGACTGCTCATTGCGCAACTCATGCTCCAACCGGCTGACTTGTTGATTCTCGACGAGCCCACGAACGACTTGGATATTCCGACGCTCGATGTCTTGGAAGACAATCTGCTGGAATTCCCCGGCGCCTTGGTGTTGGTGACGCACGACCGGTGGTTGCTCGATCGCGTCTCTACCATGCTGTTGGCCTTGGATGGCCAGGGGCACGCGGAATGGTTTGCCGATTATGCGCAATGGGAAACGGCGCAGGGACGCAAGACATCGGGGATGCGATCCCACGTTTCGGAATCCCGGACAGGCTCCACGAATTCACGCCCCACGCCCAAACGAAAAAGGCTGTCCTATCAAGATCAGCGCGAGTGGGACAAGATTGAAGGGAATATCGTGAAGGCCGAAGCGGCGCTCGCTGCCTGCCGAGCAGCCGTCAACGACCCGGCGATTGTGTCCGACGCCGACGCGCTCCAGACTCGACATGTCGCGCTTGAAACCGCGCAGGTTGCCGTCGAACAACTCTATACTCGGTGGGCTGAACTGGAAGAGAAACGCACCCGACTGTGACGTGTGATCATCGAACCCAGGGGGGCGCAGTCGTCGGAGGAGGCGTCAGCCGCTCAAGCATCCCGGGAGGCCGCTTGGATGGATCTGCAGGAAGTACCATGCCTTCCGGTTCGACCTCGCGCTTGAGCCGAACCACGAGGCCGCCCATCACATCCCATCGCTGAAAGTTCTTGCGTACGGAGCGGGGATGCTGGTTGTGGCAATCGACGCACGACTGCACCAGCGCCAAGTCTGCCGACACGGCCTTGAACTGCTCCCCGTCCACGAAGCTCACGAAACGTCGCTGCCGGTCTTTCTCCAACTGAATCAGCGCATCCGTTTCTGCGGGCGTCCTGGGACGGTTCGCTGGATTCAGCGGCGTCAGGCCGATGAGCCCGATCTCGAAACTGTCCACCTGTTCAGCCGCCGATTTCACGAACTGCGCAGGCAGAGGCAGAAAATGCGCGTCTTTCTTCCAATCCTCTTGCGGCGAAATCCCGCCTGCCCTCGTGTGCTCGACGACTTGGAGGACATAGGCCGTGCGGAAGGCTTTCACGACTTCGAGGATGTAGCGAGCCGTCTGTTCGAAGGACGGTTCTGCGGTCGTCACGGTCCAACCCAGTAGGGTGAGGAGGTTTACCACACTAAGGGCCACGGCGAGCTGGCGAGTTCGCATGAAGAATCCCCGCAATTCAATGGGCTAAGGATTGATCGAGATGGCGAGCCTACCCGATTGGAACTCCACCCGTCAACGCGAGGCCTGTTTATTTAATCGCCGACCTAACCGTCTCGTCGCATCGGAAGTATTGCGCAATTGATAGGGCAGCCCACTAGAACCGGGAAGCCTTCAAACTGTTCTACCAGTTGTTCCAGATGGCGGTGATAGAGGCCCGTGCGCCCGGGTACCAAGCATCACCATCGCCGCGTAGGCTCATGCGGCAACCGGAAGCTTTCACCGGCCGATCTCAACTCTCCGACATAGCAGGCAGCCATCATCAGACCAGCCACCGCAGCGAAACCGACCACGGACAACCCTTCCGTATGCTCTGGTGTCGGCACGACTGCTCACATTCGTCCATCTCTGGATAATCTTCGACTGGCCGAGAGAGACCGTCACAGCGCACAAGGCTGACCGTCCCTCGAGGGCTAAAAATATTGCGTGATTCCCACCTGGACCAGCGTGTTGGGAATCGGTTCCATCAGGCGGGCGTAGTCCACTCGCAGGAGGGTGTTTGAGAGAAAAGTCGGCACGAGTCGAGCGCCCACGCCGGCATTCACCGCTCCACGCCAGCTCTTCACCTTTCCATCATCCGTGAAGCTCTGGAACGCCCCGAAGTCGGAGAACCCGACAAACTGCACCGACCAGCGCGGGGCGAACTGAATCGCATGACGGAGTTCGACGTTGGCGTAGGTCTGCGCATGGTTGCGGAACAGATTGTCTGAGAGTCCGCGGATGCCGACTTGGCTCCCCAGGAGCAAACTATGGTTGGCGTTCCCCGCGTTCACGGCTTCCGCCGTGGCATTGATCATCAAGACCGTCATGTCGCTGAGTGGAATCCCCTGTAGATATTTGATGCGACCTTCGTGGCGATTTTGGTTCGGCCCCAGAAAGTAACCAGGGCGTAGTTCTACTGATACACGATAGCCCTTCGGTACGAGATCGTGCCAATGGTATTGATCCCAGGTCAGCTCCGGAATTAGACCAATGTAGGTCCCATTGGGTGGACGGGTGTCTTTCGCATCGTGGATCTCTTCGCGATAGATCTTCGCCACGAGTTCAAATCGAAGGGGCGAGCCGTACCAATAGGGTGCCTTGAGTTCAAACTCTCCTCCCATGCGGCGCCGCGACCAGGTCGTCGACGAATCGGCAAATCGAATCCCATTGTTGTTATACGCGCCCTTGATTTCCTTCGCCCAACGATTGGGGCTGTAGGCATGTTGCGCAAGCCAGATTTCGACATTCGGCCCGCGCTGACTGTAGTTGAACAGCGCCCCAAGCGCCGTCGCACCCCCGTCGATGTTGTATTCGACCAAGCCGCCGGTGGCGTTGAGATCCTGCGCGCTGCTGCCGCTCGTGAAATTGAGGATCGGCGCCAGCGTGAATTTTTCTTGGACTTCGACGACCAGCGTGGTGTCGCGCACTTCGACGGCGACCCAATCGAAGAGACTCAGGTTCCGCACGCGCCGTTCGAATTCCAGAATCTCGGCCTTCGTGTATTCGGCAGGAATAGGCCTCGGAAGGAGATCGAGGATCGCGTCGAGATTCGTACGTTTGAGTCCTTTGACATCGGTCTCTTGAATGAAGAGTGCGCCACCAGGCTCCCTCGGCTCAGCCCAACTTTGACTCGCCGACAAAGCCATGCTCAGCCCCGCTGCGATGAGCGCAAGGCCGATGAAGACGCACCTGGTCCAGGCACAACGTCCTACGGTGCTCCCGCTGCGGGAGGTGAGATCCATCGATTGGCCATCCAGCGCCCGCCGATGACGAGAAAGAAGAGAATGAGTCAGAGTAGTACGTCCTTGATGGAAGTCAAATCGGGCACGGGTGATTTTCCTCTTACCACGCTATCAAAGCCCGCTCGGTTGTCAACGAATTCATCGCTCCAGCGGCAGTGCAGACCCAACCCCACCTTTCGCAATGACACAAGCGCCGGCTCGGTCGACAGACACGGCTGCCTTCATGCTAGGGTGTTGGCAGCATCGGTATGACACATCCGCACACGGTGGTCTTCATGAATGTAGACAGAGGACGCGCGCTGCGCAAAACCGTTCTGGCCGGGGCAATCGGCAACGTGCTGGAATGGTACGACTTCGCTCTCTATGGCTACTTCGCACCCGTGTTTGCCGTCCTCTTCTTTCCCTCCGCGGATCCGTCTCTGTCGTTGATTGCCGCCTTCGGTGTCTTTGCCATCGGGTTTCTCGCCAGACCGCTTGGCGCCCTGCTGTTCGGCTACTGGGGCGACACCAGAGGACGACGCGAGGCGCTGGCCTGGTCCATCATACTCATGGCGCTCCCCACCTGCCTGGTCGGTCTGTTGCCGACCTATGCCCAGATCGGCCTGGCCGCGCCGATCACGCTCACGGCCTTGCGCTTTCTTCAGGGACTGTCCGTCGGCGGCGAGTTCACTGGCTCAGTGACCTTTCTTGTTGAGCATGCCGCGTCGACCGAACGAGGTTACGTCGGCAGTTGGGCCGGCTTCAGCGCGCAAATCGGTGCGCTGTTGGGGTCGGGCGTGGGAACGCTGGCTGCTGCCAGCCTGACGCAGGACGCGCTGCAACAGTGGGGATGGCGCGTCCCGTTTGTCGCAGGGAGTCTTATCGCCCTGATCGGCTGGTACCTGCGCCGGCGCATCCCGGAGTCGCCGGCGTTCGAACGGCTCCGTCGCGCGGGCGCTGTCTCGTCATCACCCGTGCGCGACGTGCTGGTCTCGCATCGAGTGCCGATGGCTCAGGTCATCGGCCTTGTGCTGTTGCACGGTGTCGGGTTCTACGTCTTATACGTCTATCTGCCGACCTATCTGACGACAGTGACCACCCTGTCGCTGGGGACCGTCCTGACGATCAATACGGTCTGCATGGCGCTCTTGGCGTTGTTGATTCCGCTCATGGGGAGGCTGTCTGATCGAGTAGGACAGCGACCGCTGTTGCTGATCGGCGCAGCGGGCCTGGCCCTCACGACCGGCCCACTGTTCACATGGTTCACCGGCGATCGCCTCGCGCTCATCGTCGCCGCGCAAGTTCTCATGACGGTGCTGTTGGCCTGTTACATGGGCCCCTTCTTCGCCACTGTCGCCACCCTGTTTCCCATAGCTCAACGATATACAGGGCTCTCCGTCGCTTACAACGTCGCATCCGCCCTATTCGGCGGCACAGCGCCGCTAATGGCCACACTCGCCTTGGAGTGGAGCGGCAATCCCCTCGCCCCCGGATTGTATGTGAGTCTCTGCGCTTTCCTGTCACTGATCGTCGTCTTCACCATTAATGAAGACTCTCGCGATCGGATAGAGGCAGAACCACGCCATGAGAGCTGACGAGTCGCCCCTACTCCAGTTTCTTGAAGCAGGCGCTCCCGCCGACGGCTTGCAGTCGTCGGCAACTCAGCACCGTCGTCGACCCCGGAACGTCGTTCTTGATCTGTACGACATAGGCTTCACGATCCGAGCATTCAACATTCCAGAACGCGTTGCCCTTCGAATCGTCCCCTTGATAGAACGTGCGCGAGACCGTGCGACAGGCATGCCCGCTGCTTTCCACAAAGACTGCGAGCAGCTGACTCCGCTTGAGTTCAGACATCGCAGCGAGTCGATCATGGGCCGGGTTTGCCCATCCGGTCGAGACCGGCGAGACCACGATTACGGCCAAGAAACCTATGACCGGCCACATCGATCGCACGGCTTCCCCATGAGTGCTACATCTTTCGTGATCAACCACCCGTCACCGGACTTCTCGAGCCACGGCGCTCGCCGATCCCAAGACGCAACGCTTCGACATCCAGCTCATGCTCCAGATGATGCAGGACTTCGTCGCCGATGGTCCCGTCATTGCGAAGGCCGACGAGGGCCTGCCGTTCAGCCGTCAAGGTCTCGTGACGCAGTCGCTGAAACGCCTCGGTGGCTTCACGCGTCGCATCCCGGTGAACGGCTGCGGAACCGGCCACGCGTTCCAACTGACGGCCATACTGAACACGTAGACGTTCGACGTGATCCATCCTGAGCCAATCCTCCCCCATCAATTGATCCAAGCGGGTCAGCGCCGCCGTTGCCGCATGCTCACGCGCCAACAACTCCTCTTCTTCGAACCCACGGCCTTCTTCGACACGCAAGAAGCGAATCAACGGAGGCAGCGACAGACC
>JBKJWE010000023.1:0-6075 GCA_046717045.1 Nitrospiraceae bacterium
CGCGAGCGCCCTAATCAACTCCCCTGTACTCCCTGTCTCATCCTGTAGCGGTGAAACCAGTTCAAACGCCTCCAATGCAAGGGCTGTCTCGCCAATTCTCGCCGCATGCCAGACAATTAGCATAAGCCCTGCCGATTGTAACGCCTCTCCCTCTCCGATCTCGTTCGATTTGTCTCGCGCATATGAAGACTTTAATCCATGGATTTCGGTAAGCTTGGCCACGGGCGTACTACGAGCTTTCTCGATAGCCCGTCGCAAGGTGGCCTGCGCAGCCTCTCTGTGGCCAGCCTCCGCTTGCGCTTCAGCAACTGCCGCTAGATTTCCAACTCGATAGATCCAGTAATGCCTGTTGTCAAACTCCTCCGTGATTTCCTGCCGCGCCTCAAAAAAATGATCGTACCCGTTCACGACCTCAAACGCGTCGTCATCGTGCCCCATTTCGGCGAGAAAAGTAGCCGCATTTCCAAATTCCAATGAGGGACGCCATTTTGCCGCCCGAATTTGCTGGATGATCTTGGGGACCACGCCGCGCGCCGCATCGAGATCCCCCATGTCTAAATAAAGATGGCCGAGCTTTAACTGAAGCTGAAGTATCTGAACCGCCGTTGCGAGCTCGTTGCCGGCACTCTCTGCAAGATGTTTCTGGTTCTGCTCGTGATAGAGGGCGAGGAGGCGTTTCGCGGTGGACGTCATCTCCTTAACACACCCAGCCCTTCGTTGCGCCGCAACAAGGCTGTCCAAGAATCTGATGCGGGCCTCAATTCGCAATTTGTCAGCCTGTTCCTTAGCCCACTTCTCACTCAGGTCCGTCGCCATACTGAAGAGGTCTTTGGCCTTGTCACAGGAACGTACTTTCGCTTGACGTATCGCAATGTCAACCAGCGTATACTGATCGCCAACCTTCGCGACTAACTCGACGGCTTCATTCAAAATTGATTCGACAGACGGTAACGTTTCTGCGGGCAACACATCGGTCGACATGACTGCCCCCAGCGCACTCACAATGAGGCCTGTTCCAATCCTTCTCACCAACCAATCAAGCAGTCGAAATGGATTGTGCATTCAGATCCGCTCCGTATCACTCATCATTGGAACGCTAAAAGAACACTAAAAGGGGTCGGGAGTCTTAACAGCCTTTTGGGGAAAGACTTCCGATCCTTTCGTTTGTTCAGAGCGGGACAGGCCTGTCAGCGGTCTGTTCCCCGCCCATTCTCCCTTTTCGAGCGGTGGGCGGTCTGCCTTTGACTGCGCGCTCTATTCCACCCACCCAATCCCGGTCTCGCCGAGACTCGCCCTGTCCCGAGGAATGCCTACGGCTCACTTCGGTTCATGGGCCTGCTATCTTATCCAGAGGGAGTCGCCAGGCTGTCCTTTACTGCGCGCATCGAGCGACCACCGTTTTACCGTGGGGGCTCTGCGAGCAAGAAGGATGGTCTGGCGACTCCCTCGCTATTCCTTTTGAGGCCACGCGTTGCGCGAACACGGGAGGCAGACCGTCTGCTACGCCCCTTTCTGCGTGGGGAGGCGGAACGGAGACTTCGGAGTAGCTCTATTCCTCTTCTGCCTCATCCTTTGCGGAAGGAATCCCGTAGCGTTTGCACTTTTCCCACAGCGCTTTGCGCGAGAGGCCGAGGATCTTCGCTCCTGTCGTGCGGCTGCCCTCCACCCGTTCCAGCACCGACAGGATATAGTCCTTCTCGAACTGTTCCCGTGCGGTCGCTAAGGACGTTAGCGGCCGTTCCTCACGCTTCTGCCCTGTAAGCCCTTCGCTGCAGAATCCGCAGGACTCTTGCGGCGGCCCTCCCGTAAAGGGACAGGATTGGAAGCCACAGAGATCAGGAGGCTGAATGCCCTCACGCTCCCGTCCCAGCGCGACGGCCCGCTCGATCATATTCTCCAATTCACGCACGTTGCCGGGAAAGGAGTAGCGTAGAAGTAGCTCGCGTGCCGGCGCGGAGAATCCCTTGAGCTTCTTGTGCATTTTCGTCGAGCAGGTCTGAAGGACATGGTCCGCGATGATCATGATATCTTCCTGCCGCTGCCGAAGCGGCGGCACCACAATCTGGACGACGTTGAGGCGATAAAACAGGTCTTCACGGAATCGGCCTTGGGAGACCTCTTTCCGCAGGTCTTTCTGTGTGGCGCAGACCAAGCGCACATCCACATCGATGGTTTCGTTCCCGCCAACGCGTTCGAACTTGCGCTCTTGCAGAACTCGCAGGAGTTTCACTTGGACGATCGGCGAGATTTCTCCGATCTCGTCTAAAAAGAGCGTCCCCTTGTGCGCCAGCTCGAACCGTCCGCGCCGCTGCCGGAGGGCCCCCGTAAAGGACCCTTTTTCATGGCCGAACAGTTCGGCTTCGAGCAGCGTTTCCGGCAGCGCGGCGCAGCTCACCTTAATCAAGGGATAATGGCTTCGCGGACTGTTCTGATGCAGCGCGTTTGCGACCAGCTCTTTTCCCGTGCCGCTTTCGCCGAGAATCAGCACCGTCGAGTCGGTGCTGGCCACCAGCTTGATCTTGTCGAGCACGGCCCTCATCCGCGTATTGGAACCCAGAATGCCGCCGAAGCTGAACTTGTCTTCCAACGTTTCTTTGAGGTCCTGGTTCTCTCGCCGGAGTACGACCACACGGCCTACCCGCTCGACGATCAAGAGCAATTCGTCCATCTGAAACGGTTTGGTGATGTAGTCGAACGCGCCGAGCTTCATCGCACCCACCGCCGTTTCGACCGAACCGTGTGCGGTAATGACGACGACCTCGATATGGGGCGCCCGCTCCTTCGCCGCCTTGAGCACCGACAACCCGTCGGCCCCCGGCAGCCGCAGGTCCGTGATCACAAGATCGAAGGGCCGTTGGTTCACGGCTTCGATGCCCTCCATCCCAGATGCCGTGGCGTACACGTCATAGCCGATGGCTTCGAGCGCATCGACCATCGACAGCCGCATCAACGGCTCGTCGTCGACGAGGAGAATCTTGAGTCCCTTCATGACACCCGCTCCACCCACGACCGCTCACGTGAAACCGGCAGGCACAGCGTAAAGCTCGTGCCCTTCCCGATTTCACTTTCGACGAGAATCTTCCCCCCGTGCCGTTCGACGATGCCGAGGCTGACCGAGAGACCGAGTCCCGTCCCTTCCCCTTCGCTCTTGGTCGTAAAGAAGGGATCGAAGATGCGCGGCAGCACGGTTGGCGCGATACCGGAGCCCGTATAGCGGACTTCGATGAGGCACACGCCTTCGACCACGGAGGTGCGGATGGTCAATTGCCCGCCGTCCTTCATCGCTTGCACGGCATTCAAGACGAGATTCATGAGCACTTGCTCGATCATGTGGCGATCGACCATGACGCTGGGCAACCCGTTTCCGAGGGCCGTTTCCAAGACAATACGATTCGGGACAAACAGATGGTTGGTCAGGGCCAATACACGATCTACGATCTGGTTAATCTCGTTCAGCGCGAATTCCGGCTCCTGCTGCTGAGAGAAATCGAGGAGCTGCCGGACGATTTTTTGGACCCGCCGGACCCCGTCTTCCATCGAGGCCCAATATTCCTCCTGTCTCGCCGCCGACAGCGTACCCTTCCGCAAGTTATAGAGACAGTTCAAAATCCCCCCGAGCGGGTTGTTGATCTCATGGGCCACACCCGCCGCCAACTTCCCGACCGAAGCCAGTTTTTCCGAGTTCCGGATCTGCTGCTCCAGTTTCTTGGTATCGGTCATGTCGCGCGCGATACCCAGCACACCCAGGATCGCGCCTTCGACGCCGTGCAAGGGTGAGACGCTGACCATCGCCGCTCTCGGTTCACCCGTGCGAGTCACCACTTCGACCTCGTAGACCTGTTTCGCGCCGATGTCCAACGTGTCCTTGAGGCGTCGCCCCCGATGGCGTTTGGACAGCAGCGACAGATACGGCCGCCCGATCAGATCGTCTTTGCGATAGCCCCAGGCCTCGATCTTCCCGTTCACGTAGGTAAACCGCTGTTCGGGATCGAGTGTATAGATGACGTCGTTGGCGTTCTCCAGCAGGTTCTCGAGATATTGTTTCGTCTCTTCGATTTCTCGCGTCCGCTCCGTGACTTTCAATTCGAGTTCTTCCCGGTAGGATTGTAACTGCCGTTCGAGCCGCTTGCGATCCGTAATGTCCCGCAACTGCACCATCACCAATAGCTGCTCGGCCACTCCCACACGGATCAAATCCATTTCGACCGGCGTATCTTGGCCGCCGGCGTGCAAGACCGTGATCTCCTGGGTCGATACTTTCTGCTGCCCGGTCACCACGTCGTCGAGTAATCCGTGCAAGGCCTTACGATGCTCGGCGTGCACCACCTCGAAGATGCTGCGGCCGACGACTTTGGCCTCGACATAGCCCAGGGCTTGCTCTTCGCGCCTATTGACCGCGACGATGGTTCCGCGCTCATCCACCATGAAGACCGAATCAGCCACGAGATCGAACAGGACCTTGTAGCGGGCTTGGGAGACCACCAACTGTTGGGTTCGTTCCGAGACCGCCTGTTCCAACGTCGACGTATATTGCTGGAGTTGCTGTTCGAGCCGACGCCGCTCGGTGACGTCGCGTACGAACGCCCGCGAATGGACCAACCCGCCTTTTTCTTGATCGAAGAGGGCCGTCGCATGAATCTCCACATCGATCGGGTGGCTGTCCTTGGCAAGAAACACCGTCTCCATTGAGCTTTGCCCTCGTGAGACCAATTGTTCCAAATACTGCAACACGTGCGGCTCCTGCCCGCGAGGGACGAGATCCCACAAGCGCATCGACAGCATCTCATCGTGGCTGTACCCTAACTTCTCCAGCCCGGTCTTGTTCACGTGGACGAATCGACCGCTCCGATTCAATTGATAGATCATCTCTGGCGAGTGCTCGATCAAGTCGCGATATTTCTCTTCCAATCTGCGCACATCGGCCATTCGCTGCTCGATCTGTCCGAACGACCGCTGCAGATTCGCCGCCATTTGGTTGAAGCCATCCGCCAGTCGTTCGATTTCGTCGCCCGTCTTGAGTTCCAGACGACGATCCAATCGACCGCTCCCGATCTCCTGCACGCCGTCCTGCAATAGCTGAATCGGCCTGGCAATTCGGCGCGCGACGACCATCCCTGTCCCCCAGAGCACGCCGAGCACGACCAACCCATAGAGCAGCACCTTCGCCACGAGTTCGGCCAGCGGGGCGTAGGTTTCCTGCGGATCCTGTCGCACCATGGTAATCCACTGCTTGCCCCCGAGACTGCCCGGCGCCAATCGATCGCTGAAGCGCACCGGTGCGAATCCGATCAAGCCGTTCTTGCTTCCATGTGAATCGTCCTCGGTGACCGCCCAGCCCGCTTTCAACTCCCCGAGCACGTTGACCAACTCCGGCTTCACAGAATGCTCTTCCGGGGCCAGAATCGGACAGATCACCGGGATCCCGTCTGAGCTGAACAACATCGCATGCCCGGTGGCGCCAATCCTGACTTCTGCGATGGAATGGAAGAGCGTATCGCGCCGCAGCAAAATCGTGACAGTTCCCAGCACCGTCCGTTGCGAGTCATCGACGATCGGCGCGGCCACGACTACGACATGCGTACCGAAGGCGGGATCGAAGGCGATCTCGCTGACATACGGCTGGGTACTCTCTCCCTTGACGACCGCCTGCCACCAGGCCGTCTTGCCGTAGAAGTATTCGACTTGCGGAATGGAACTGACGACCAACGCGCCCTTGATGTCCGTCACGAGGATGCCGACATAGTCCGACTTCCGGATATCGTGCCACCGGATCAAATAGTTGGTGACAATGCGGTTAATGAAGAGAGGGAACTCGCTGCGCTTGTCGCGCTGCTTCCACCGCTGCTGCCAATCCTTGATCATCGCGTGGACGCTCGCGTCGTCCTTGTCTTCGTAGGTGCGGTTGGCTTCGGTGGCCGCGGTGCGGAGGAACGGCGTCGTAGCCAGCTGCTCGGCCTCGTTCATCCCGCGAGTGACGTGCATTTCGATGCGTCGCGCCGCCTCGACCGCGACTTCTTTAAAATTCGCACCGGTCGTCTCACGAAGCGCGCGCCGCTCTTCGATATAGGTGAGGAC
>JBKJWE010000024.1:0-7720 GCA_046717045.1 Nitrospiraceae bacterium
ACCAGGTCTTTGAGGACAGGAATCGTTACGACCACGTTGAGGAGTTCCGGAGTCGGAGCGGAGGGAGCGGCCTGAGCCTCAGCGAGCAGGAGAGCACACAGAACTAGTAGCCACCGGGCGCAAAGCATGGGCCGGGACGGTAGCATCGGGATTTCTCAATGTCAACGCGCGCGTATTGTCTGCTTGACCGGACGAGGTAGTTCCATTAGCGTAGCGGGCCCAGTAGTCTCAGCCCACATACGCGGAGGAAACGACAGTCATGAAAGTGGTTGGTTTGATGTCCGGGACTTCGGGCGACGGGGTCGATGCCGCACTCGTGGAGATTACCGGGAAAGGGCGATCGCTGAAGGCTCAGAGCCTGGCATCCTACGCGCTCGCCTATCCGCGGTCGCTTCAACAGCGTATCCTGACCGCGTCCGTCTCTGGCACCGTTGCAGACATTTGTCACCTCAATGCGCTCCTCGGAGAATGGTTTGCCAATGCGGCGCTGCGCGTGATCCGAAAGGGCCAACTTCGCCCCGTGGACGTGGACTTGATCGGCTCCCACGGACAAACGGTCCACCATTTGCCGCACGGTATTCATGCGCCGGGTATGGGGGCAATTCGTTCAACTCTGCAGATTGCCGAGCCGGCCGTCATTGCAGAGCGGACCGGCATTACGACGATCGCCAACTTTCGACCTCGCGATATCGCGGCCGGTGGGCAAGGGGCTCCCCTGACACCGGCTGTTCACGCCTTGCTTTTCAAGCACCCGTGTCGCACGCGACTCGTGGTCAATTTGGGCGGAATCAGCAACGTGACCTTTGTGCCGCGAGGCGGTCGTTCAGACGCCGTGCAGGCCTTCGACACAGGCCCAGCCAATATGGTGTTGGATGCGCTGATGGCTCGTCTGACCAGCGGTCGGCAGCTGATGGATCGCGATGGGAAGTTGGCCATGAAGGGGCGCGTCGATGACAGGCTCTTGAGCAAGCTATTGGCCCATCCGTTTCTCTCCAAGCGTCCGCCGAAATCGACAGGACGAGAAGAATTCGGTGCGCCGCTCGTCGAAAGTCTCATGGCGATGCAGCACCAACGCGGTTTGTCGGTAGAAGACCTCCTCGCCACCTGCAGCATGTGGACGGCCAAAGCCGTCGGCACATCCAAGCGATGGATCAAGGGGGAGATCAATGAAGTGGTCGTCGGCGGCGGCGGCGTGCTCAACCGGGCCATCATGACCCATCTCGCCACGGTGTTTTCGCCGGTGCCGGTCAAAACATTCGATGAGGTAGGGTGGGACAGCAAGGCGTTTGAAGCCGTGGCCTTTGCCGTCTTGGCCTACCAGACTGCGACCTGTCAATGGGGGAATCTTCCGGCGGTGACTGGTGCCCGTCATCCTGTGATCCTGGGTACGCTGGTTCCTGGGGGACCGCGTTGGCTTCGTCAGTTGCAGCTCCGCTCGCGCTAGTCCGGCCTGAGGCTTTATGGACAGTGCATTCATCGCGCTTGGGGTGGCCGTACTGGCGATTCTGCTGTGGCGCCGCCTCCTCGTTCCTTCACGAGTTCCATTGCAAAAGAAACAGTTCGTTCTCCCCGCTGACATTATCCTCCGTGCTCAGCCATTGCTGACCGACAGGGCGTTATCGCTCTACAATCTGATGCGCCTGGCCGTCCAAGATCACTATCTTGTCTTTGCTCAGGTACCGCTCTGGGCCATCGTCGATGTGCAAGGCGAAAGGAAGGCTCGCTCCCGAGTATTGAAGCAGATTGCCCTCAAGCGACTCGACTTCGTGCTGGTTCATCCAGGTTCTAAGATTGTGCAGCAAGTTGTGCAGCTTGAGGAGGATCCATCAACAGAGGCAGATGAGGATGATCGACGTGAGACGATTCAATCCGTGGTACAGGCCGCCGGTATTACCTATTGTTCTCTCGCTCATCAGACGGTCTATACAGTGAATCAGCTTACCAGCCTGCTTGGGGTGGGGGACGACGAGTCCGCCTAGTACTCCGGCGAACTCCTGTACGACGAGGATCGAAGTTATTCGGCTGGGCCTGTGGTGGTCAGTTGAGGGATCGGTTCATCGAGCGTTTTCTGCATCATGGCGCCAAGCGCCTTCCGTGCAGCTTCAGCCTCGGGACTATCCGGATACTGATCGATGACACGCTCGTAGATGATCCGGGCTTTCTCTGGATCCTTCAGTCGCGTGTAGCTCTGAC
Organism: Nitrospiraceae bacterium; assembly: GCA_046717045.1. Lineage (GTDB taxonomy): Bacteria > Nitrospirota > Nitrospiria > Nitrospirales > Nitrospiraceae > JBKJWE01. The sequence continues at coordinate 2,194 of JBKJWE010000024.1, forward strand.
CGATCTTCAGCGTGGAGGCCGCGAGCTTGGGGCTGAGTGGGTATGAGGACAGGACGTTGGAGAACGACTTCAACGCGTCTCGATACCGGCCCAGCCGAAATTGACATTCTCCCACCCAATATTGCGCGTTGGCCGCCAAAGACGTCTGCCCGTGCAGCTCAAGAAAGAATCGAAAGCCTGCCAGCGCCGCCTCGTAGTCTCGATGTTTATATTCTTCCATGACTCGGTCGTAAAGATGGCGAGAAGAATCTTGCATGTGCGAGGGTGCGGCAAGGGCGAGATTCAACGAACACCCGACGGCCGCGATGCTGGCAAGCAGGATCTTGGGGAGATTGTTCATGATACCGCCTCCGTACGACTGGGCCTAGTCCGATGCACACCTCCCACAACGCAATCGCTGTGCCACTAGGCGATCTACTCGAAGTTGACAAAGACCCGAAAAACCCATGGGTTACCTTCCCGTGTGTGGTGGGAGATCGAATGACCTCCCCTGCCAAGGAGACAGATTTGTACGGCCAGCCGATACGGCTTTGGCTTGACAGATTCGAGAACGTAGTTCTTGCGAAGCGTCTCCCATCAACGATTTTTCGCGACCTTGACTTGTGCCTGCTCGCTCGAAATAATGCCGCTCCTTCTCTGGGCTTTTCCGGGCATTCGGCCCGTCAGCATCTACAGAGAACCTAGCGAGGGAGTCTGATGGCGTAAGGCGATGATGATCGATCCGCCCCCAAATCCACTTGGCGGTAATACGCTGATTGTCGATGCGCAGGATGCGGGCGCCTTCCCGCGACCGAGTGCGGCTCTCTTGAAAGCGGGCGAGCACGATCAAGTCTTTGTCCGGCCAGGGATCTACGAAGATAAGATCTTTCTGACGGCGCGGCCGGTTCATTTGGTGGGAGCGGGACGCGACGATGTGCAGATATTTTCCCGTCGAGGCGGGCCGCTGTATCTCCAGCGCGTTCCCAGCGGGCGCATTGCCGGCATCACATTCCGCTATGTCGGGAGCGACCAACATTCCGCAATGAACATTCTCGATTCGACCTGCACGGTGACGCAGTGTCGTGCCACCGAAGGCATTCTCTCCGGCGTGGTGATCTATGGTCCTGAGTCGAGGCCGACATTCATCGATAATGAAGTCTGCCGTAATCGTGAATCGGGTATTTTTGTCTTCGCTGGGGCCCAACCACGTGTGGCCGACAACCTCTGTTTTGGAAACCACCATTTCGGGATTGCGGTGCGCGATCCCGGCAGCCATCCTGAGTTGGTTCGCAACCACTGCCGCGAGAACATGTTGAGCGGGATGCTGTTGTTTCATCATGCTGAGGCGATGGTACTAGACAACACCTGTCGAGATAATCAGCAGTGGGGAATCGTCATGACTCCGGACTGCCGACCGACGCCCGATCGTGACGGGCTTGAAGGGGCCAATGTGCTCGCGCCCAATCCTTGTGGGACGGTGGTCGTGACGGAGGCACCGCTAGCAGATATCGGTCGATAGGCAAGTGAGCAATCAATACGGGAATGGGGCCTTGCGTGAGGATCGTGTTAGCGTGAGAAGAGATTGGGAGAGTGTGACTCAGCAGCCTCATGAACGTGGAATCCGCTGCCGCCTTGCTGTTTCGCGCGATACATCGCGGCGTCGGCATGCTTCAGCAACTCGTCGATGCTGTGGTCGTCAATGGGGTAGATCGTAATGCCGATGCTGATGCCGAGGGAAATGTGATGCCCTTTCATCTCGAAAGGCGTGGAGATCGAATCCGTGATGCGCTTGGCGACCACCAGGATGTTCTGTTCCGACGCCACACCTTCTAAGATAATCGTAAATTCATCCCCGCCCATCCGGGCCACGGTATCGACTTCTCGAACACAACTCTTGAGCCGTTCCGCGACTGACTTCAACAACTCGTCTCCCATATCATGTCCGAGCGTGTCGTTCACCGCTTTGAATCGATCCAGATCGAGCAGCATCAAGCCGATCGGCTGCTGCATGCGTTTGCTTCGTGCCATCGCTTGGACCAAACGATCACGAAACAGCATTCGGTTCACCAGTCCCGTGAGATGGTCATATTGCGCCAGGTAGGTCAGACGTTCTTCGGAACGTTTACGTTCGATCGAGTAGCGGACGGCACGTGTCAGCAGTTCTGGATGACCTTGACCCTTAACGAGATAATCCTGCGCCCCTTGCTGGACGGCTTGAAGCGCCAAAGTTTGATCACTCACTCCGCTGAGGACGACGACCGGGGTAGTCGGACTCGTCGCATGCACTTGCCGAACAGTCGGAAGGCCGAAGGCATCTGGGAGCGAGAGATCGAGTAAGACCGCGTCATATCGATCTTGGCTGAGGTGCGCTAGGGCCTCGGCAAGGGTCTTCACATGGAGGACTTGGAATTCCTCGACGCTCCACTCGGCAAGGAGGTCTCGCGTGAGCTGTGCGTCAACCTCGTTATCTTCAACTAAGAGCACCTTAATCATTCAACACCATGCTGACCCAGGGCTCAGCGAAAGAATCGGCCGATTTCCGGACTTGTTTCAGCAAACCGATTATATCGAGGACAGGGAATACCACCAAGAAAAAGCAACATATTGCGAAGAAAGCCGGTATTGAAACGTGCGGATGCGTGAGGATTTACAAGGCTCCCGCAGAGGGCAAGTCGAAGAGTAGCCTGAGGTTGCACCGGATCGCGACGACATTCCTCCACCCTGGTCGCCTGACAGCGCAAGAAGGTATGGATGATGGTCAATCTGCGAAATGACAACCCCGGTCGTCAGCCGATGTGGAGCGCCTCAGCTCGGCGACGAACTTCTTCGGCCTTTTGCGACTGACCAAGGTTCTCGTACAGCGAGGCAATGTTGGCATGTAAGTGAGACAAGAGTTGCCCCAATTGTGCTTCTTGGGCGATCACATTCGCTTCGAGGGCGAGCTTTTTTTCTTCACTCCGGCGGAACCGTTCTTCCAAGCGCTCTACCAGTTGAATCCACCCCTTGACCTTGCCGGGCTCCAATTCCGGGAGCATCGGCAAGGCTTCTCCACGATCGAGCGCTTTCTCCGTTTGATTCATCCAGTTAATAAAGACAAGAAAATCTCCGAGCGTAATGTTGAGTGCGGAGGAGGCGCCTTCTTCCTCAATAACCAAATCTTCCATTATGACTCCTTCATCGGACGAATAGTTCATAGAGAATAATGAATCATCGACGCACAAAACGTACACGGCAAGACAGTCTTATGAGCACTAGCGCAGAACGACGCCCATTGCACGCCCGCGGAGATGCCTCCTTTCAACGACAGCCTGTTGGTGAAACTGGTCGAACAGGTTCAACAGCGGAAAATCCATCAGCTACAGTGGATTATGGAGTAATACTGTGCTCGCCATAATGTTGTCAACAGGGAAGGATGCAAAATTTATAAGAAGGAGTCCATGGGCTGCGTCACTGAGAATCCGAGAGGGGATGAGAGGATGAACCGTCAACCATCAACCTTGAGGAACGCGCGGCGGTACGTTTGGGTAGGCCCCGCTTGGTAGTCGTTCTGGTCAGATCGCCGCCTCGCAAGCATAGCCTGGTTCGAAGGGCCAAAGAAGCGAACGCCCCTCCACCGAACCCCTTACTTGCACTGTGCGAAAGGTGACGCCGAGCTGTGCTGCTTCCTCGTGCATGGTCGTCAAGCAGCCATTATAGGTGTAGGCTCGTCGACCTAAATAGAGCGGTTCCCCCGTTTGGCTGTGGAACACGGTATAGGATTCAGCGCAGCCAGCAATAGAGAACAGCATCACAAAGAAGAGCATCTGTCTGGTCATATCGCACCACCAGTTCTCCCGATGGTTGAGGTTAGGAATGGGCCTCTCGCCAGGCGCTCGATTTTGGGGGTGGAGCCAAGGGCATCTGTTTCTTCACGAGACGGCCTAGGCGGACTTGGTCTTCCCCTGGCATCCGAATGAATTCGACGCCGAAACGGCGTCCATCGCACCAGCGAACTCTTGCCAAGCCAACGGACAGGGGCGAAGTAGCATCTGGAACCAGCATCCGCATCTCGAGGTAAGTGCCGGGCTTGACTGACTTCTTGCTGTGAATGGCGCAGCCGGGAACGGATACATTTAGGATCGTTCCTTCCCCTACATAGGCCTCGCCGGCAAAGATCACCGGGAAATGCGCGGACACGCGTTCACAGTACCGAAGTTTCGCCATAGCCAATGCTCCCCTGGATGAAGCGGAAGTGAAACGTGATCACAGACTATCACAGTCTCAATCAAGGCGCGAGCACGCACGGTCTGCTTGAGATCCCCCATAGGAGGGGCTCGGCATTCGTTCTGCTGAGAGATTCTCCAGTACATTCGGGACAGCAAAGTGCGGTCATGTCAACCAAGAATCGGCATGCCCCCACCCTGGAATCCCTACCAAAGTTGGGAGCCGATAGGATTCATAAACTATTGATATATAGCAGCATTACTGTCCGTTCTCTTCGGTCTTCAACGGCATAGAAACTGCGGATAGGTCAGGCAGAATCGGGTCGCTCCCGACCAGCAATGCCGGAAAGGGAGGGCGCAGAAATGAAAATGGACCATCTCGAAAGTGAAATCAAAGGCGCGAAACACGGGCGCTGCATCCATAAGGCAATGGCTCCGGGATGTGTTCTCTTCTACGGGCTTGGCGTGATCCTCACCGCCTCCACGCCATCGGTCCTTGCGGATGCGCAGGTTTATCAATATGTCGGTCCTAAAGGAGAGGTTAGCCTCACGAATGTTCCGGCTGACGTAGGTTATACAGTTCGAACCAAGGCGCGGTACCATGCATCCCTATCAGATGCTGAAGTCGAGCAGGCTGTGGCCTATGCGGCTCGCCGGCATCATGTGCAACCGGCTCTGTTGCTTGCCGTTATAAAGGCCGAGTCTTCCTTTAACCCGGTGGTGGTCTCGAAGGCCGGAGCGGTGGGGCTGATGCAGCTGATTCCGGAAACCGCCATTCGCCATGGAGTGAGAAATCTCTACAATACCGATGAGAATATCGCCGGCGGCGCCAAGCATCTGCGCTACCTTTTGGATCGATTTCACGGCAACATCAAGTTGGCGTTGGCGGCGTACAATGCGGGCGAACGCAAAGTCGATCGCTACGGCAATATTCCTCCCTACAAAGAAACGCAGCTCTATGTCCAGAAGGTCATGGACTACTACCGGGACTATAAGAAGGGCCATTGGGTGATGCCAGTGGCGATGCCGGCTTCCCCAAGAGAACCGTCTCTCGTAAGCACGACAAGACCTATAGGTGTACGGTAGAGAGTTCCGATTCACGCATGTCGGAAGAGAGCAATAGTGGTTAGAACGAGAGCGCTATCGGAGGGGCAGCTGTCCAGTAGCGAAGAGACAAACAGTTAGACGGGTTTCTCAGCCACATAGTCTAGGTACTTCCAGAGTATTTTCGCTTCCTCCTCACTGAAGACCAGCGGCGAATTGTTGGCGGTACCGGAAAAATAGACCTTCACGCTCATTTCATCTTGCCAGACCTGCGCTTCGAGATAGCTCACGTTATCGAGGTT
>JBKJWE010000025.1:0-5209 GCA_046717045.1 Nitrospiraceae bacterium
GCTGAACTCCAGGGCGTGCGGGTCTTGAACATCAACGAGCTGTGCAACGCGCTCAGACCTGTGGTCCTCCCTGGCGAGACGATCCGCGTGTTCGTGCTGAAAGAAGGGAAAGAAGCGGGCCAAGGCGTCGCCTATCTCGACGACGGGACGATGATCGTCGTCGACAATGCCCGCCGCTGTATCGGCCGAACGGTCGACGTGGTCGTCACCAGCGTGTTGCAGACCACCGCAGGCCGGATGATTTTTACGCGCTTGAAGGAAGAGACCGAGCGAGAGGAGTTGCAAGTCGCGCGTGGCTAGTCATGTGGTGGCCCTTGTGCCAGCCGCCGGCCGCGGATTGCGGATGGGCGGGCCCGTGCCGAAGCAGTTTCTCTCGTTGGGTGGAGAGCCTCTTGTCATTCACTCGTTACGTGTCCTGCAGGCTTCTGCCGCCGTCGATCTCATCATTCTTGCTGTTCCTGCTGCCGATATCGAATATTGCTCGCGCGAGATCGTCTCCCGTCATCGCTTCACGAAAGTGACGAAGGTCGTGGCGGGTGGGAAAGAGCGTCAGGATTCGGTCCGACAGGCGTTGGCCGCGGTTTCTCCTGAGACCGAAATCGTGCTCGTGCATGATGCGGTACGGCCATTTCTGACAGAGCGCATGATCGACGAAGTGGTGGCCGCTGCGCGAACCCATGGCGCCGCGATCGTGGCGCTTCCGATGCGAGATACCGTCAAACATGTTCGAACCGACCGAATCATCGAGCGTACAGTCGATCGCACACCTTTGTGGCTTGCACAGACCCCGCAAGCCTTCAGGCGGCAGTGGCTACAGGACGCGCATCAGAAAGCCCAGTCGGAGAGCATTCGAGCGACGGACGATGCATTTCTCGTTGAATGGATGGGACATGCTGTGGCGGTGGTCGAAGGCAGTGGAGAGAATATCAAGGTGACGAGACCGGAAGATATGATTATCGGCGAAGCGATTCTGACAGCACGAGTGAAACAGTAAAGGATTGTCTATGTCTATGCGAGTCGGAATTGGATACGACATTCATCCACTCGGTGTTGGCCGGAAGCTCATCCTCGGTGGAATAGACATTCCCCATAGTAAGGGTTTGCTGGGCCATTCCGATTCCGACGCCCTGGTCCACGCCCTGTGCGATGCGCTGCTGGGGGCGATGGGGGAGGGCGACCTCGGTCGGCACTATCCCAGCTCCGATCGGCGGTTCAAAGACATCTCGAGCTTGGAGTTGCTGAAAGATGTCGTCGGTAAACTGAAGCAGAAGGGCTATCACCTCGTGAATGCCGACACGGTGATCATCGCGCAGGCTCCTCGACTCAGTATGCACCTGACCGCCATGCAGAAACAGATGGCTCAAGCGCTCGGCGTCGATCCTGACCTCGTGAACGTGAAGGTGAAGAGCGGCGAGGGGTTGGGCCCCATCGGTCGTGAAGAAGGGATTGCCGCACAGGCCGTCTGTTTGATCGAGCGAGCCTCCATGTCGTAACATAGTCCCGCTATGGTGCTCAAAGCCATTCAAGAAGACCTCCTGGCCGTATTCGATCGAGATCCGGCTGCGACCAGTTGGCTCGAAGTCGTGCTGACCTATTCAGGCTTTCATGCGCTGCTGGCCTACCGCATTTCCCACTGGTTGAAGTCGTACAACGTGCCTTTTATCCCTCGCGCCATCTCGCAGCTCGCACGCTGGCTCACCGGCATTGAAATCCATCCCTCGGCCGTGATCGGGACCGGTTTCTTCATCGACCATGGGATGGGGGTCGTGATCGGCGAGACCGCGGAGATCGGAGACTTTGTCACCCTGTTCCAAGGGGTGACGCTCGGGGGGACCGGAAAAGAACGAGGAAAACGCCATCCTACGGTTGGCAACCACGTGGTGGTAGGTGCCGGCGCGAAAATTCTCGGCGGCATCAAGATCGGTGACAACGTCAAGATCGGCGCCAATTCGGTCGTTCTGAAAAATGTGCCTCCCAATTCTACGGTCATCGGAGTGCCGGCCAGAATCATCAAGGCTCAAGGCGAACGACTCCCCGATGCGACTATGGATCACATCAATCTTCCCGACCCCATCATGGACCGGTTTACGGCTTTGGAGCAGGAACTGATCGAGCTCCGCAAGAAGCTGGAAAACCAGGACTCCACCCGCCTGTTCTAGAACAATCTGAACATCTGCAGGAACCAATCCATCGCTCAGCGTGCTGAGAGAGACGGACGTCTGGCTCGTTGGGAAGGGGAAGTACGGCGCGGCCCATGCGGGTCGCGCCGGTAAGACTACTAGCTGGAAAGGCAGGTGCTCATGAATTTCTTACGGTCATCCCCCTTGAGGCTCTTCGATCCTGCTTCCTTATTACAGGCTTTCATCTTTTCCTGTTGAGCGGTTTTTGCGCTCTTGGCGGGTTTGGCGGACAGACATTCTTTCATGAACGCTTTTCGCTCGTCGCCTTTCCCTTCACTCAGCCCTTTCTCGTTCGCTTGAGAATTGCACGCCGCCATTTTGTTCTGCTGCGCGGGTGCCGCGATGGCAAATGGTGCGATACAGAGACCGAGCACGAACAGGGATACCACCACGACGCTAACTGTCTTCGTCATACGCATCTCCTTTTGTAAGAGTGAAGGGGGCACGGGAGTATATTTTAACAGAACCCCTAAGGTCTGTCTCTAGCAGGATGCTGAAAAAATCCGCCAGCAGCATTCTCGCATCGTTCAGACCCTCAACGTACGGAGGAGGTCACTTTGAGGCAAAGTACCCCTCCGCTCGCATGTGATCGAAGCGAGCGGCTCAAGCGAGGCTTGGTATGTACCTCCTCGGCCCTTCACTCGCTGCGGCCGCGCCTGCGGAACGGCGCGTCTTGGCGCGCCTGGGTTGGGTGGGTGAGAACAGCGGCCTTTTTGAACATCCTGCGGGAGTGTTCTCCTGTTGTGCCACACGTGCGGATCAACGAGATTCTAGCGCGCCCAAATAGTTTTCCCGCAGCCGCTAGGGCACTGCGGGGCTCGTTGGATCGTAATCCACCTGCATGAGAGAGAGGCCATGGGGTGGAGCCGTTTGCCCGGCGGCCATCCGGTCCTGCGCGGCGAGGATGGGCAATAGCTCGTCCGGAGGACGTTTCCCGCGCCCCACTTCGATGAGTGTGCCGACGATGGCGCGTACCATATGTTTGAGAAACCGATCGGCATAAGCGTCGATCTCGAACTGTTCGCCTCGGCGGGTCACCGTAAGACGCTGAAGGCTGCAGATCGGATCGGTGTTGTCGGTGAGGCTTCCCTCGAACGACGAGAAGTCGTGCCGACCCACGAGGAGCGAGGCGGCCTGCTGGATCATGGCTTCATTCAACGGCGTATAGACGTGCCAGGCGAAGGCGCGATCCACGGTTGGTTTGGCCGATCGATTGAGGATACGGTATCGGTACAGTTTACCTGTGGCATCGTGTCGAGCGTGAAACGGGTCAGGCATCACGGCTGCGGACTGTACGGCAATATCCTCCGGCAGCACGGCATTGAGCGCCCTCATCCAGTCGAATGCGGGCCAATCACGTTCAGTGCGGAAACTGGCGACCTGTCCAAGGGCGTGCACACCGGCGTCGGTGCGGCCGGCACCGATGACGGCGGCGGCCGCTTGGCTGACCTGCTGAATGGCCTGTTCCACAGCTGCTTGAATCGTCGGTTGATCGGGTTGGCGCTGCCACCCGGCATAGCGGGTCCCGTCGTATTCGAGGACTAGCTTGATGGTCGGCATGGCTGTGCGGAGCGACGCAATCCGTCGATCATCGCGCCGGCGCTTTATTGGCGGTGAGGAAGGTGAGGATTCCCTCCTGGAGCGACTCGGCGACGCGTGTGGTAAAGAGGCCGGCTCGGAGAAGGTCTTCTTCGCTTTGGTTCGAAATGTACGCGATCTCCGCGAGGATGCTGGGCATGCTGGTATAGCGTAGTACGTAGAATGGAGCGGTCTTCACGCCATGATCCGTCATCGCGTACTGGTCATTGAGGTGGGACACCATGGCTTCTTTAGTGCTCCAGGCTAGCTCCAGTGAGGCTTCGATTTTCTTGGCGGTGAGGAGATCCGCGACCAGATACTCCCACCCGACCCCGGTGCTGTTGAGTGGGGTTCCGTTTTCTCGCGCGGCGACTTCCAACGCGCGTTGATCCTTCGCCTCGCCGAAATGGTAAATCTCAATCCCCTTCACGGAGTGCTGGGGGTGTGAATTCACGTGAATGGAGACGAAGAGATCGGCTCCTTCGCCGTTCGCAAACTTCGCGCGATCTTCCAATTCGACGAAGACATCCCGGTCTCGGGTTATCAGGACGCGGAGGCCTGGCTGTTTTCTCAAGAGGTCGCGGAGCCTCAGGGCAACTTTGAGCGTGATGTCTTTCTCTTCCGTTCCCCGCTGCCCACGTGCGCCTGGGTCTTTGCCTCCGTGCCCGGGATCAAGCACGATCGTCTTGAACGATTTGCTCGGTGGCGGCACCGGCTGGGTTGGTAGCATCGAGGGCGTGATCGGTCCCGGTTGTTCGAGCAGAAGGGCTGACGGCGCAGCCTGGGTGGGCACCACGTCGACGACGAGCCGGGGAGGATTATCGAGACGGAACAACGCATAGTGCTGAAACGCACTGGCCGGCATGGAGACGGCGACGGTGCGTGCGGTGACCTGGGTGATTGTAAACATGTGGGGGATCGCTCCCGACTCGAGCTTGCTTCGGGCCGATTGTCCGAGTGTCGTGTTGGGGATGCGAATCACGATGCGATCGGATTGTCGCTCATGCCGCTTCGTGAACTGTGCCTTCCGATCGAGATCCAGCACGAGTCTGGTCCGTTCCGGGGTGGCCATCACGCGAAGATTTCGGATCGTTGTCGGGAGGAAGGAAGTTGGAGCGACGGCTGCGGGCTCTTTTTTCGCGCGCAAGGGGGTACGTCCTTGATCCCGTTGGTCGACGGATTTTGCCGCGTAGACAGTTGAGGGAGTGCAGCAAGGCGCAAGACCGGTGCCTCCCATGAAGCCGGTCATGAGGAGGCCGACGATACACTGTGTGAGGAATCGCTGCGGTCTCATGGATTACAAGATGACACTTAGACTATGTCTCAGATGGGATGGCGCTTGTCAAGGGGATGAGGGTTGCGCGCGTGGCTCTCGGAGCCGATTGACAGCGGCCGCTCTGGGCGTTAGGGTCGTTCGCGATGGCACTCCATCTCGTGATCGATGGCTATAA
>JBKJWE010000026.1:0-13620 GCA_046717045.1 Nitrospiraceae bacterium
GAGCAGGATGCCCGACACGAGCAGGCCGATAGCGAATCCCGTCAGGATCGGCTTGTAAATCGGCGTCGACGCCTCGAGCAGTCCAAAGAAATAGCGAAGCGTGACGTGTTGTTCCTGATTCTGCAGGAAGAAGGCGAGGGACAGTAACAGGAGCACACCGACCAGTATCAGTCTGATCATGATCCTGTCGTTCCTTTCGTGCGCACACGCCGAGCGGGAGCCGTTTGTGGTGCGTGATGCGTGCCGGCGTAATGAGACCGCGTCCGAGCCAGGAGCGCCATGGACTGCGGCCCCGTCGCCTGCAAGCGGATGCTTCGGCGTTTCGTGGTCAGGTGACCCAGCGCAATATCGAGTCGGTCCTGCGGCAGTACTGCGAGGCCCTTGTCGGCCCATTCGATGGCCGCAACCGTGTGGCCTGAAAAATACTCGACGAGACCGGTCGAATCAAGCGCGCGTTTCGAATTGATCCGATACAGATCGACATGGGCCAACGGCAGGCGTCCCCGATATTCGTGTATGAGCACGAAGGTCGGACTACTGACGGCCATGGGTGGGGCGCCGAGTCCTTGCGCAATACCTCTGACCAATGCCGTTTTGCCGGCGCCGAGCGGTCCATAGAGCGCGATAGTTTCTCCACCCTTCAGTGTTCGACCGATCGCTTGTCCCAACCGATCGGTATGACCCTGGGAAGACGACTGCATGGTCCAGGTTGTCGCCAACTCGAAGGTAGATCGAGGAGCGCGCGCGGGTCCGATCATAACGCGGCGAGGATTTTTATGCCGGGTCGATCTGTTGGAACGCATAAGGAATCCGGGCGATCAGGTCGCCGGCCACCATCCCTGCCTGTCCAAGCTGCTGTGCGGCCAAATCGCCGGCCGCGCCATGGAAATACGTCGCTGCGCAGGCTGCCTCCCAAGCGGGCACCCCTTGAGCCAGCAAGCCGACGAGCATGCCGGTCAAGACATCGCCGGTGCCGGCCGTGGCCATGCCAGGATTGCCGGTCGGGCAGATGGCGACGAGACCATCGGGCCTGGCTACGACGGTTCGCGCACCCTTCAAGACGACGTAGATGCCTCGTTCACGAGCGAAACGTCTGGCGGTGCCGATGCGGTCGGCATTGACCGTCTGGGCAGTAGCTCCAACCTCCAGGCGCGCCATTTCGCCGGGATGCGGGGTGAGAATGGGAGGAATCTTACATTCCGTGAGAAGCGAGGCACGTCCAGTCAAGGCATTGAGCGCATCGGCATCCAGCACGGCCGGCCGGTCTAGGTACTTCATTAACGATTGGACGAGTTCCACGGTTTCGGGATGGGTGGAGAGCCCAGGCCCGATGGCAACGGCTGTTCTGGCTTGTATGAACGTCACAATCCGATCGAAGCCCGAACGGGCCAAGGTGCGGGCCTTGGTATCGGGAAGGGGCATCGTCATGGCTTCCAACAGCTTGGCCTCCAGGACGTCGTTGACGCTGCTCGGCGTGGCGACGGTGACGAGGCCTGCTCCCACACGAAGCGCCGCTTGCGCGGCCAAGGCGGCCGCGCCGGTTTTGCCAACCGATCCGGCAATGATGCCCGCATGACCGAACGTCCCTTTATGCGCAGACGCGAGACGGTCGGGTAGCACTCGGCGCGCCGCCGCCTGCGTAATCAGCACCAGCCGGCTCTCAATGCGGTCGACGTAGGCCGAAGGAATGCCGATGTCCACCACGCGCACGGTACCGGTATGGTCGATACCCGATCCCACGTAAAGACCCTGTTTTGGGAGCCCGAACGTGACCGTCATGGTGGCATGGATGGCCCGTCTCAGGATCGCACCGTTGTCGGCATGGAGGCCGGAGGGGATATCAACAGCAATGACGGGTTTCCCAGCGCCATTGATCAACTCGATGGCAGCCAAGTAGTTCCCGGTTACGTCAGACGACAAGCCGGTACCCAGCAGGGCATCGATCACGAGATCGCTGGAATTGAGGAGGGCTTGTATGTGGTCAGTGGACTGGAACGGTTTCACGAACGATCGTCCGGCCACCGTCACGAACCGACGATACATCACGGCCGCATCGCGGCTGAGATCGGAAGCAGGTGCGAGCAGCACCACCTGGACCCGCGCGTGTTGCCGCTTCAACAAACGAGCAACGACCAGCCCGTCCCCACCGTTGTTGCCCTTCCCGCAGAAGATGGTCACGGTCTTGCCGCGCGCCGGTCCGAACCGTTGTTCGAGATGCCTGACGACGCCTTCGCCAGCCCGTTCCATCAAAACCTTGCTGGGGATGTGGGCTTCGGTGATCGTGCGGCGATCGAGGAGTTGCATCTGTGTGCCGGTGACGATCTTCATTGATGGCTCATAGCAGTACGACGGGATTCATGGCTCACACAGGCTCAGAACTCCACGATCGCGCGAAGGCCGAGCGACGGGTCAATTCAGCAAGGCTTTCATTTCCCTCACGGCCTGGTCGAGTCCCACAAGGACGGCATGCGCGATAATGCTGTGACCGATATTGTATTCGACAATTTCAGGAATGCGCACGAGGCGTTGCACATTGCGATAATTTAATCCATGCCCGGCGTTCACCCCGATGCCCAGCTTATAGGCCAGCTTGGCTGCTTGTGTAATCGCGTCGACTTCTGCATCGGCCTCCTTCGAGCGCTGCGCATTCGCGTAGCGTCCGGTATGCAGTTCGATGAAGTCCGCGGACACTTTGTGGGCAGCCTTGACCTGCCCCAGGTGCGGTTCGATAAAGAGGCTGACGGGAATGTGGCCCTCGTGGAGCATCGACACGATCTGTTGGATACGGGCGAGGTGATTGGCCACATCGAGGCCCCCTTCCGTCGTCAGCTCCTGACGCTTTTCGGGGACGAGGGTGACCATGTCGGGTTTTATTGTCAGCGCGATCTTGGCCATCGTGTCATCCGCGGCCATTTCCAAATCCAGTTTGGTTCGGATGAGGTCGCGGAGTAGGCGGAGATCGCGATCTTGAATGTGGCGGCGGTCTTCCCGAAGATGAACGACGATCCCGTCGGCCCCAGCCAATTCCACGAGCACGGCGGCGGCCAGCGGATCCGGGTCGTTACCGCCGCGGGCTTGCCGTAGGGTCGCCACATGATCGATGTTGACGCCTAATCTCGGCAAGGGTCCTCCAGGAAATCGGTCTGAATGGGGGCAGGATTGACTCGAACGACGGGTGCGAAAGACGCTGCAGTTCTAGCAGAAATTGGCCGGGCGGGGCAAGGAGTGAAAGGGAGACATTGGCGAACGACCAAACATAATCCCTGTAGGGTCAACATACAGAACCCCATAGAATCATGACAGAATTTGACTCTACCTTCCCCTCACAATTAGAATAGGCCTCCTATTATGCAGTGGACCGCCCTCGGACAGGTCCGCTCACAATGCTCAGTGTGGCGAGAACGATGGGAATCGGGGACGGATTCTACCGACTGAAACGGTTGCCGCCGTATGTCTTTGCGCAGGTACAGAGCCTGAAGCTTGAGGCTCGTCATCATGGGGAAGACATCATCGATTTCGGAATGGGCAATCCGGACCAGCCCACACCGACCCATATCGTCGAGAAGATGATCGAGGCGGCACGGAAGGGCAAGAACCACCGCTATTCAGCTTCTCGCGGCATCACCAAACTTCGACATGCCATCGCCAGTTGGTACAAGCGAAACTTCGACGTCGATCTCGATCCCGAGACCGAAACCATCGTGACCATCGGTTCGAAGGAAGGACTCGCGCATCTGTCGCTGGCGTTGATCGGACCGGGCGATGTGGTCCTCACACCGACTCCGACCTATCCCATACATATGTACAGTTTCATCATTGCCGGGGGGGAAGTGCGCGGGATCGAACTGCGGCAGGACAGCGACTTTTTCGACGACTTGCAGCGCGTCTATCGCCAGACATTTCCAAGACCGAAAATCCTCGTCATCAATTTCCCGCATAATCCCACGACGGCCGTGGTCGATTTGGAGTTTTTTAAGAAGATTGTCGCGTTTGCGAAAGAGCATCAGGTCATCGTGATTCACGATCTGGCCTATGCTGATTTGGTGTTCGACGGCTACAGGGCTCCCAGCTTTCTCCAGATTCCCGGAGCGAAGGACGTCGGCGTGGAGTTCTATACGCTCTCCAAAGCCTATAACATGCCGGGCTGGCGAGTGGGGTTCTGCGTCGGCAATCGCGAAGTGGTCGGGGCCTTGGCGAAGATCAAGAGTTATCTCGACTACGGCATTTTTCAGCCATTACAAATCGCCAGTGTCATTGCGCTCAATGGACCACAGGACTGTGTGAAAGAGACGGTGCAGCGCTATCAGAAGCGACGGGATGTCTTAGTGAGTGGGTTAAACCGGATCGGATGGAATGTGAGTAAGCCGTTGGCCACTATGTTTGTGTGGGCGAAGATCCCCATGCCCTATCGGCATTTGGGGTCGCTGGAGTTTTCCAAGCTCCTGCTCCGCGAGGCGAAAGTGGCCGTGTCTCCTGGCATCGGTTTCGGCGAGGGGGGCGATGAATACGTGCGGTTCGCTCTAGTGGAAAACGAACATCGGACCAGGCAAGCTGTGCGCGGCATTCGCAAGACCTTGAAGCTCGAAGGAGCGGACGCATGAAGCCGCGAATCGGAGTAGGGCTCATTGGGTTCGGCACCGTCGGCACCGGCGTCGCAACAATTCTTTTGGAGAACGCGGCGCTCATTCAGCGCCGTGTTGGCGTGCCGGTCGAGTTGATCAGGATCGCGGATCTGGATACCACACGCGATCGTGGGCTGCGACTTCCTCAGGGTATGTTGATTGCCGACGCCAAGCAGATTCTCTCGGATCCTGCGATCGATATCGTCATCGAATTGATCGGAGGGTACGACACAGCCAAGCGGATCATGCTTGAGGCCATTGCGGCGGGGAAGCAGGTCGTCACGGCCAATAAGGCCTTGCTCGCGTTACATGGAGAGGAAATCTTTGCGGCAGCGGTGCGCCAAGGCGTCGATCTTGGGTTCGAAGCAAGTGTCGGCGGCGGGATTCCCGTGATTCATGCGCTAAAAGAGGGCTTGGCGGGCAATGCGATTCAGTCCATCTATGGCATCATCAACGGGACGTCGAACTATATTCTGTCGCGGATGACCCATGATGGACAGGGATTCGACGCGACGCTGGCTGAAGCCCAGCGAGCCGGGTACGCAGAAGCGGATCCGACGTTTGACGTTGCCGGTACCGACTCGGCCCATAAGCTCGCGATCCTGGCCAATTTGGCTTTTGGGACGCCGATCAATTTCAAAGATGTGTATACGGAGGGAATTACCCATCTCACGCAGCAGGACATCGCCTATGCCAATGAACTCGGCTATACCATCAAGTTGCTAGGCATTGCCAAGTTGGTGGAGGGTGAGATCGAAGCCCGTGTTCACCCGACGATGCTCGCGTCGTCTTCTCCCATCGCAAAAGTGGAGGGGGTCTACAACGCAATTCAACTCGTCGGTGATGCCGTGGGGGACATCATGTTGTATGGTCGAGGTGCGGGTGACCTGTCGGCTGGAAGTGCCGTGGTCAGCGACGTCATTGGTATCGCTCGCAACGTACTGAAAGGCTCTGTTGGGAGGATTCCACCCGCCTCGTTTCAGCAAGACCAGCGGAGGCCACTGCGGTTACGTCCGATGGACGAAATCAATTCGCTTTACTATCTCCGGTTCATGGTCGTGGACCGTCCCGGCGTCTTGGCGCAGATCGCCGGCGAATTGGGCCGGTTCGGGATCAGCATCTCCTCGATGTTGCAGCAAGGCCGGCGGGTGGGGCAAACAGTCTCGATTGTGATGAAGACACATATGGCCAAAGAACGTGAGATCCAGTCGGCTTTGCGAGAGATTAACCGCATGAACTGTATTTCCGAGCCGGCCACGCTCATCCGCGTCGAAGGCCAGGACGAGTAACGATATGAACCGCTGGCGTGGTCTCATCGAAGAGTATCGGAAGTTCCTCCCTGTCTCGGAGCGCACTCCGGTAGTGACGCTTGGTGAAGGCAATACGCCGCTCATCCGAGCCGCCAGGTTGGCGAAGAAGATCGCGCCCGGCATCGACCTTTATCTCAAATTCGAAGGGGCGAATCCCACCGGCTCGTTCAAAGACCGCGGTATGACGATGGCGATTTCAAAGGCGGTCGAATCCGGTGCGCGTGCCGTGATCTGCGCTTCGACGGGGAATACGTCTGCATCCGCTGCGGCCTATGGGGCGCGCGCAGGACTGGCGGTCTATGTGCTGATACCTGCCGGCAAGATTGCGATGGGGAAGCTGTCGCAGGCGATGATGCATCAAGCGACGGTGATTCAGATCGAAGGAAACTTCGATCAAGCTCTCGCGATCGTCAAGGAACTATCCGTATCGCACCATATTGAGTTGGTCAATTCCATCAATCCGTTTCGTATCGAAGGGCAGAAAACGGCTGCCTTCGAGGTCTGCGACCAGTTGGGCGATGCGCCCAGCCTGCACGCACTCCCGGTGGGCAATGCCGGCAACATCACGGCCTATTGGAAGGGCTATGGGGAGTATCGGGCAGCCAATCAAATTACGAAGTTGCCGCATATGATGGGTTTTCAAGCCGCCGGCGCCGCGCCGATCGTAGTGGGTCGAGTCATCGAGAATCCGCAGACGATCGCGAGTGCGATCCGAATCGGGAATCCGGCCAGCTGGCAAGCGGCGCTGACCGCCGTGAAGGAATCCTCGGGCGCCATCGATTCGGTGACGGATGAAGAAATCCTCCAGGCCTATGCTGCGGTGGCGTCGACGGAGGGCGTATTTTGCGAGCCGGCCTCTGCCGCATCCGTGGCCGGCGTCGTCAAGTTGGGTCGGCAAGGCAGGTTGCGGGAAGGCGAAACCGTCGTCTGTACCTTGACCGGCCATGGGTTGAAGGATGCGGACACCGCGATTTCGGTGTCGACTCAACCAAAAACCGTGAAGGCGACGCGGGAGGATGTCGCCCGTCTTCTGGACGTCTAGAGACCATGCGAACAGAGCCTCGATGAAATATGTGATTCTGCATGCCGATGGGATGGCGGATCATCGCCGGCAAGAGTTGGGGGGACGGACTCCCCTTGAGGCGGCTTCAACTCCGCAGTTGGATCGTCTTGCACAGGCTGGAGAACTCGGACTCCTGGCGGCTTCCCTCGAACAGGGTCGCCAGGGGAGTGGATTTGCCGGGACAACCATCCTTGGATACGATCCTAAAAAATACTATCACGGGCCTGGTCCGCTTGAAGCGGCGAGTCTAGGGGTGGCAGTCGGGGAGCATGACGTCGTGTACCGCTGCACGATGGTGACACTCAAGGCGGATGCCCAGTCTGGCGGGAAGGGTGCCGCCAGCGATGTGAAAAAGCTCGGGCCCCATGTTGTGATGGACGACGCGACCGCCGGGTTGGTCTCGACCGAAGAAGCCCGTGAACTGATTGAAGCGGTGAATGAGCAGCTCGGCTCAGAAACCATACAGTTTTATCCTGGTTCCGGTCACCGACATCTGATGGTGTGGGTAGACGGAAAGCCAAGGGCTCTCTGCACGGACCCGCAATCGGTGGTAGGCCGCTCTATTACCGAGGCCTTGCCGACTGGCGATGGCGCCGACATTCTCCGAAAATTGATGGAAGCGTCGTTAATGATCCTGCGCGATCATCCGGTGAATGACGAACGTCGAACAGCGGGACAGAAGCCGGCCAACTGTCTCTGGCTTTGGGGCGAGGGGCGAGCGATCCCCTGGCCGAGCCTGACTGAGCGATTTCAGATGTCGGGCGTCGTCGTGTCAACAAGCGATGTCCATCGTGGGCTTGGATTGGTGGCGGGGCTCAACGCCGTGGATGTGGAGCGTTTGGCCGACGCCGACCTCCGTACACAAGCCTCCGTCGCGCTCGATGAACTCAAGAAGAAAGACTTTGCATATCTCCATGTCGAACTGCCTGACACGGTTGTCTACGGGACCAATGTGAAAGATAAGGTCCAAGGCATCGAAGCAATCGACCGTGAATTGGTCGGCCCACTGATGGATGGATTGGCCAAGTCAGGTCCCTACCGCGTCGTCGTCGTCTGTGATGCAGGAAGCGCCCATCAAAACCGAACGGGAGACGTACCCTCGTTCTTCGCGTATCGCGATAGCGCCGCGAAAGCGGGGGCCGGTGCTGGAACGCGATTTACGGAGGCCGATGCCAAGGCGTCATCCGTGCCTCCTCGCGATGCGACGAAGTTTGTCGTGCGTCTCTTTTCCAAAGGAGCCTGACGCTCGTGGCGTTGATTGTCCAAAAATACGGAGGCACGTCGGTGGGCACGGTCGAGCGGATTCGCCGCGTGGCGGATCGTGTCGAACAAGCGAAGAAGGACGGTCACGACGTGGTTGTAGTCCTCTCCGCGATGAGCGGCGAAACGGATCGCTTGCTTCGGTTGGCGCATGAAGTCACCTCGCTACCGGACGATCGTGAACTGGACATGCTCTTGTCGACAGGAGAACGCGTGACGATCGCGCTGTTGGCGATGGACTTGCGTGCGCGAGGGCTCGATGCCCGATCGTTTACCGGCCGCCAGGTCGGGATCATGACCGACAATGCCCACACCAAAGCCCGCATTACCCGGGTGACGGCGGACCGTATCCGAGAAGCGATTGCCAACGGTGTCGTGCCGGTAGTGGCCGGGTTTCAGGGGATCAACGAACAGTCGGATGTGACGACACTGGGGCGCGGAGGGTCCGATCTGACGGCCGTGGCACTCGCGGCGGCGCTGAAAGCCGACCGCTGTGTCATCTTTACGGATGTCGACGGGGTGTACACCTCGGACCCGAACATCGTGCCCGCTGCCGGACGGATCGAGAAGATCGCCTATGAGGAGATGTTGGAGATGGCGAGTTTGGGCGCGAAGGTGCTCCAGAGCCGATCGGTTGAGTTTGCCGCCAAGTACAACGTGCCGGTCGAGGTCAACTCCAGTTTTAGGGAAGGAAAGGGGACGCTCGTGACGCGAGAAGATGAGGATATGGAAGCGGTCGTCGTATCGGGAGTCACCGGCGACCGGAACCAGGCCAAAGTCACCATTGTAGGAGTGCCCGACAAGCCAGGAATCGCGGCTCGGCTCTTTGGGCCGGTTGCCAAGGCCGGTATTCTTGTCGACATGATCATCCAGAACATGAGCCAATCGGGGCTGACGGACATTTCCTTTACGATTCCTCGGGCAGACATGAAGAAAGCTGTACCGTTGATTCAAGAGGTGGCCAAGGATGTGGATGCCAAGTCGGTCGCTCTGACCGAAGCGATCGCCAAAGTCTCGCTCGTCGGGGTCGGTATGCGTTCGCATTCGGGTGTGGCGGCTCGTATGTTTGAAATCTTGTCCCGGGAGGGCGTGAACATCATCATGATCAGCACGTCCGAGATCAAGATCTGCGTGATCGATGAGATGTATTTGGTGCTGGCGATGCGGTCGCTCCATTCGGCCTTCGGGCTGGATCAGGTTCCGGTCGGGGACCGGCCGGCCAGGTAGCGAGCGAGTGCCACAATTTCGCCTCGACAGGCTCGCCCTGCTCCTGTTACCCTTTTCCCTATGGCCACCAGCAAGAAATCCAGAGGCGGCAAACGTCAGGTAACCGGCAAGCGGACCGACGCCTCGATTCCGTCCGTCGCCGTTCGTGCGTCCGGCTCCGCAAAGTTGGAAATCTACGATACAACGTTGCGCGACGGCGCCCAGGCCGAGGACGTGACTTTCTCGGCCGAAGACAAGGTCCGCGTCGCGCAGCATCTCGATGAGTTGGGGGTGCAGTACATTGAAGGCGGATGGCCCGGCGCCAATCCCAAGGACATCGAGTTCTTCCGCATGATCAAGGCCATTCCGCTGCAGTCCGCGACAGTTGTGGCCTTCGGGTCGACCAGGAAAGCCAGCAACAAGGTTCAGCAGGATCCGAATATTCAAGCGCTGCTCGACGCGGAAACGAAGATCATCACATTGTTCGGGAAGACTTGGTCGTTACACGTCACCGATGCACTCGGGATCTCTCTCGCCAAAAACCTCGAGTTGATCAGCGATTCGTTGGAATACCTCCGATCGAAGGATCGGCGTCTGTTCTACGATGCGGAACATTTCTTCGACGGGTATAAAACCAATCCGGGCTACGCGCTGGAAACCCTCCGCCGCGCTGTCGCAGCCGGTGCGGAGCGGATCATTCTCTGCGACACGAACGGCGGGACTATGCCGTGGGAAATCAAAGAAATCTGCCAGGTGGTGCGGAGGGAATGTAAGGCGCCGTTGGGCATACATGCTCACAACGATTGTGAGATGGCGGTGGCGAACTCACTGGTGGCGATCGAAACCGGTGTAGTCCAGGTGCAGGGAACGATCAACGGGATCGGGGAACGCTGTGGCAATGCCAACCTCTGCTCGATCATTCCCAATCTGGAGTTGAAGATGAAGCGGCCGGCATTAGGCCAGCGCCTGAGCCACCTTAAGCAGGTGTCTGGATTTGTCACCGAGATCGCAAATCTGATGCCGAACAAGCATCAGCCCTATGTCGGCGACGCGGCCTTTGCCCATAAGGGCGGGGTCCATATCCATGCGGTCCTCAAGAATCCTGCGACCTACGAACACGTCATTCCCGGATTAGTGGGTAACCGGCAACGCGTCTTGGTGTCCGACTATGCAGGACGGAGCGGCCTCCTCGAGAAGGTGGAGGCCTACGGAATCAAGCTGGACAAGGATCACGACAAGGTCCGTGAGCTGATGGATACCCTTAAGGAGCGGGAGAGTGAGGGCTATCAGTTCGAGGGAGCGGAGGGATCGTTCGAACTGCTCATGCGGAAAGCCATGGGGACCCATAAGTCCTCCTTCCAACTCATGGGATTTCGAGTCATTGTAGAGAAAAAACTGGACCATGGTCCCTCCTGGTCGGAGGCCACGGTGATGGTCAAGGTCGGCGACACGGTCGAACATGCGGCGGCGGTGGGCGCCGGCCCGGTCAATGCGCTCGACCATGCATTGCGAAAAGCCTTGGAAAAGTTTTATCCCCAGCTTCGGGAAGTCAAATTGCTCGATTATAAGGTACGGGTGTTGTCGGCCAACCGTGGGACCGAATCGAAAGTCCGAGTCTTGATCGAATCGGGGGATCACAAGGATAAATGGGGTACCGTCGGCGTCTCTGAGAATATTATGGAGGCCAGTTGGCAGGCCCTGGCCGACAGCATTGAGTATAAATTGCTCGCCAAGGACCGGTAGGCAGCCCTGCTCGGGTCCGCATCTTTACCCTTGACAGCCTATATAACCTCACGTAACTTATGGCGAAACTGGCGCTCGTTTCCAAGGATACGAGAGCGAGTGTGCAGCGTGAGCTGATGTAGGGGGGGACGCATGAGAAAGGCGGATATCGCAAACGAAATCTATAAGCAGGTTGGGATCTCGAAGAACGAAGCAGCCGATATCGTCGAACTCGTGCTGAACATGCTCAAGGCCGTGTTGAAAAAGGGAGATTCGGTAAAGATTGCCGGATTCGGCAATTTTGTTGTACGAAGCAAAGGGGCGCGGAAGGGCCGGAATCCTCGGACTGGTGAAGAAATTGGGATCACCCCCCGCCGCGTCGTGACCTTTCGCCCTAGCCAGGTGTTTAAGAAATACGTCAACTCATAGCGCCGTTTACTCACCCTCATTTTCTCACCACGAGGACCGGTCATGGGAAGCGAGCCCAGGCTGGGCACTAAGGTCTTTTATAAAATCGGGGAAGTCAGCCAACTGACGAAGCTTCCCGCGTAGGTGCTGCGATTCTGGGAATCGGAATTTCCCTTTCTACAACCGAAGAAAAGTCGCGGGAATCAACGGTTGTATGTTCGGCGCGACATCGAAACGGTGTTGGAAATCAAACGGATGCTCTACGACGAGGGGCACACGCTGGCCGGGGTGAAACGCTATTGGGCCAGACGAGGACGGGTGTCTAGTCAGAAGGTACGGCCGAAGGAGTTGGCGCAAAAACTGCGCGGGCATCTCCAAGCCATCCTCAAGATCATCGAATCCCATTCGGATTGAGGACGCATGATCGCGCTCCGTGAAGCCGGTTGCTTTCCGGTTGCTTTCAAGGAGACAATGCGGGCTCGGTCATGATGAACAGAACCAGTCGGGGCGTGGCGCAGCCCGGTAGCGTACTCGCTTGGGGTGCGAGTGGTCGGCCGTTCAAATCGGCTCGCCCCGACCAATTATGCACCGTGCCGAACGATGAGTCCTGAGTGCTGAGACGCAGAAGAAATTCGAGCGCTCGGTCCTCGGCACTCAGTTCTCAACGCTGAAGAAGGGAGCTGCCTCGCGCAGCTTTTTTTATGCCCGGCACGCACATACGTATCTTCGTTACTAATGATGATGGGATCCATTCGCCTGGCCTGACCATGCTGGCGAAGGAGCTGGCCAACCTGGGTGAGGTCTGGGTCGTCGCCCCTGATCGCGAGCGGACGGCCGTCGCGCATGCGGTGACGCTTCACAAACCGCTGCGGGTACAGGAAATGGGGAAACGAATGTTCGCGGTCAATGGCACGCCGGTCGATTGTGTGAACTTGGCGGTGCTGAATCTGCTTCCGAAACCGCCCGATCTCCTTGTTTCAGGTATCAACAAGGGCGTGAATCTGGGCGACGATGTGTTGTATTCAGGAACCGTCTCCGCCGCGATGGAAGGGACGATTCTCGGTGTTCCTTCCATGGCAGTGTCTCAAGAAGGGCGCGATCGGTTCCACTTCGAGGCCGGCGCGCGCTATGCGGTGCGGGTGGCGAAGCTGATTCTCCAAGAGGGCTTACCGGCGGAGACGCTGGTGAATCTCAATATCCCCGACCGGCCATTCAAAACGATCGTGGGTGTCCGCGTGACGTGCCTCAGCCGGAGGCGATTCGAGAACCCTATCATCGAGAAGACGGATCCGCACGGCCGGACCTATTATTGGATCGCCGGGACGCGGGTGTCGTGGAGTCGGAACAAATACGCCGATCATGAAGCGATTGAGGAAGGGGCGGTCTCTCTCACACCGATCCACCTCGATACGACCCACCATGATGCCATGGATCGATTCCGCGCCTGGGAGCCGGCGCTGCAAAACGATTCGCGTCGCACCACAGTTGCGCCGACATCGGCACGCACACGGAGGACCTGACCTGGTGGGGCATTTCATCGAAGCGATCATCACAGAGCTCAGCAAATTCGTCATCGCGATGATCTCCACCTTCGGCTACAGCGGAATCTTGCTGACGATGGCGATCGAGAGCGCCTGCATCCCCTTGCCCAGCGAGATCATCATGCCCTTCTCCGGCTATCTCGTGACGACAGGGCAATTCACGATGCTCGGCGTGACGCTGGCCGGCGCAGTCGGAAACGTCGTCGGCTCGATCGTAGCCTACTATGGGGGGGTGTGGGGCGGCCGTCCGTTTGTCGAACGGTACGGGCCCTACTTCTTGGTGTCGCACCACGACCTCGACGTGGCCGATCGCTGGTTCGCCAAGTATGGCGAGGCCGCGGTGTTCTTTGGCCGAATGCTCCCGGTGGTACGGACATTTATTTCGTTGCCGGCGGGGATTGCGCGGATGAATTTCCCGCGCTTCGTGCTGTTCACCTTTGTAGGAGCCCTGCCCTGGTGCTATCTTCTGGCCTACATCGGCGTGAAGA
>JBKJWE010000027.1:0-9624 GCA_046717045.1 Nitrospiraceae bacterium
GCTCTTCCTGGCTGAGGACCGCTTCGCTGGAGGCCAAGGGTTGCAACACGATATCCACAACATCCAATCCGGCCCGATTGACGCTCTTGATGATGTTCTGTGCGGATGTCACCGCCCCGGTAATGACGTGGACGTTCACTTCCAAACGATTGCCGGAGAGCCCGAGTGGTTCCCGCACCCCTTCCTGCCCATCCACCATGAATTCGCGCGGCAAGACGTGGAGAATCCGGCGCTCATGCGGAATCACCGCCAGGGTTCGCGCACTGTCGATGGCGCGCTGAATATCGTCCCGCGTCACTTCCGCTTTCTTGAGGGCCACCACGCCTTTGCAGTTCTCCGCCGCGATATGGCTTCCGGCGATCCCGGTATAGACGGAGTTGATCTGCACGGCCGCCATAAGTTCGGCTTCTTCGACCGCCTTCTTGATCGACTCGACGGTGCTCTCGATGTCGACCACCACGCCCTTGCGAAGTCCACGTGAAGGACTGGAACCGACTCCGATGATGTTGAGCATGCCCTCATCCGTCACTTCCGAGACGATGGCACAGATCTTCGTGGTGCCGATGTCCAACCCCACAAGAATCTGATCTCGTTTTGGCACGGCCCTCACCCCCTTTCGCGGACGATGACGCGGTTGTCATAGCGCAGGTCCACTTCGCTTCCTTCTCGTTTTTTCCCTTCGAAGGCCGCCGTTTTCAGCGACGCCTTTACTTTCTGGAATCGATCCCACTGATCGACCAGAGCATCGTCGCCGAACTGGAACCGCAGGCCTTTCGTCGACGCGACAAAGTTCGACGGGTGGGTCAGATCCAGCTCGACTCGGCCGTCCATCGTATGCGCCATTAATCGCGCCAGCGTTACCGCGGACTGCACGGTGTGACGCATGCGTGCGTCACCTTGCGCCAGCAGCTTGGCATCGACGCCGGTCAGCAACGGCAACGTGGCGTCGTCCTGCGCCCCGAGCCGCCCTAAGACGGCTCCCGTCTCATCGCTCAACCAATGGTCCGAGCCGCCCCGCACGACAGCAGCGGGCGTCCGTTCAAGCACTGAAATATGAAGGGTATGCGGGGGACGCCGTTCGACCGACGCTTCCTTGATCCAGGGATGCGATCGCGCACGTTCCGCGAGATACGACGCGCTGATCTGGTTCAAGGCGAGACCCGGCTTCAAGGCCAATTTGTCCAGTACGTCTTGTTTCGTCACGTGATGAATGCCCTCGATCTGTACCTCGCGAATCTCCAGCCACCGCTGCAGCACCGGCCCCATCTCGCGGGAGCTGGCAAGCACGGCCCAAGCTGCTGCCGCCAGCCCCACGATCCAGCCGCTTACACGAAGCGCACGCCGCACGCGCATGAGGAGCTTCGTCCGATGAGCCTGCTGCTGCGCATCGGCGATTTGGCTCGCGCGCGTGCCCTTCCACTTGTTCTGGCGCGGACCGGCCGGCCTCACCGATCGTTTTCGCATCGACACCCTCATGCCAGTCGTCCTCCTCCTCCACCAACTCGATCGGAATGCACGGCGCGGGCGATCGCGGATTCCAAGATCCGTTCGGTCAACTCGTCGTAGTCGATCCCCGCCTGCGCCGCGGCCATGGGCAGCAGACTCGTTTCGGTCATCCCCGGGACCGTATTGATCTCCAAGACATAAGGGCGGCCGCGTGGCGTGATGCGAAAATCGACTCGTACTGCGCCTTGACAGCCCAAGACCTCATAGGTGCGCAACGCCAGCGCGCGAATCTGCTTCGTCACAGAAGCTGCCAGGGGCGCGGGGCAGAGATACTGCGTCTTGCCTTTCTCGTATTTCGCGGCGAAGTCATAAAACCCGCCAGGGGCAACGATCTCCACAGCCGGCAATACCAACGGAGCGGTCCCATGCGTGCCGATAATCGATACGGTGACTTCATGGCCGGGAATATAGGATTCGATCATCGCCTCATGTTCGTAGCGATGGGCGAGCGCCAGCGCCGCGGACCATTGCGACGGCTTGCGCACAATAGAGACTCCGATCGTGGACCCTTGCGATGGCGGCTTGACGACGACGGGCCAACGCAATTTTCCGGAGCGCAAGACCGTGCCCGAGGAAATCTTCTCTCCCCGTTCCACGACCGTACCGGTCGGTACCGGAATGCGATGTGCAGCCAAAAGCGTTTTTGTCGTCACCTTGTGCATCCCCGTCGCGCTGGTATGAATTCCCGAACCGGTATAGGGAATCCCGAGCGTCTCTAAAAATCCTTGCATCGCGCCGTCTTCGCCGCCCGGCCCATGCAGCGCCAGAAACGCGATTGCGATTCTGCGTTGTTCCAAATCCTGCGCTAACGTTGCTCCAACATCGATCGTAACCGCATCGTACCCACGCCGACAGAGCGACCGATGGACTGCGGCCCCTGTGCGAAGCGACACCTCGCGCTCGGACGACCGGCCGCCCATGAGCACGCCGATACGTGCGGAGGTCAACAACGGCCGTTTCGTTTTGTCGGGGTGGCTCATGCGTTACGCCTCTCCCACGATCTTCATCTCAAGGTCTAACGTCGTTCCCGTCTTGCGTTTGATCGCGCCACGCACTTTCTTAATCAACGCCACCACGTCGGCGGCAGAGGCCTCGCCGCGATTGACCATGAAATTGGCGTGCTTGGTCGAAACTTCTGCATCTCCCACGCGCGCACCCTTGAGGCCGGCTGCTTCGATCAGTCGCCCGGCCGAATCGTTCGGCGGATTCTTAAAGACACAACCGGCGCTTGGCAGGGCCAGCGGCTGCGTGTCGAGGCGATAGTGCAGATACTTTTTCACCACTTGTTCGACTTCCGTCCGGATGCCCAGCTTCAACCGGAGCCACACACCGACCACAATGCCGCGAGGCAAGTGAGCGTGACGATATTCGAACGGAATGTCCGCAGCTTGCAGATCCACAACTTGGCCCTTCATGTTCACCAATCGGACGGCCTTCAACGAATCTTTCATTTCGCCGAGCCTCGTTCCAGCATTCATCACCACACACCCGGCCACCGTCCCCGGAATGCCTGCCGCCCACTCAAGTCCGGCGAGCCCATGGCGCACCGCGTAACCCATCACGGTCGGCATTCCCGCACCGCCGTCCGCATAGAGGACGGCCCCTGGCTCTTCTTTGACCGTACGCAACCGCGTGAGGCTGACGACGACGCCGCGAATGCCTCCATCGCGAATGAGCAGGTTTGTTCCCCCGACCACAAAGAACGGAATCTTGCGGGCAAATGCTTGCCGAACAAGAAGGCAGACATCGTCGACATCAGCCGGCTCGACCAACACGTCCGCCGGCCCGCCGATATTGAAGGACGTGTAGTCACGCAATGAGGCCTTGAAGGACACCGTCCCTCGGAATCCCGCCACGACCGCCTGCAGATCTTTCTTATCGTATCGCCCATGGCCTCGTTTCGCCGTCGTGGTCCGACGACCATTCCGCTTCATGACATCACGCGCTGGGCCTCAATCGGGACAAGATCCCGGTCCCTGCCTTCCAGATGTCTCCCGCTCCCAGTGTCATCACGAGATCCCCCGGTTTCAGATGAGGCAACACCTGATCGGGGAGCGTGTCTTTCTGCCCCACGAACGTCACCGACGGATGTCCGGCTGCGCGCACCGTCTCGGCAAGGTGAAAACCGGACACACCCGGAATCGGCTGTTCACCGGCCGCGTAGATTTCCGTCAGGAACAACAGGTCCGCGTGATCGAACGCGTGGGTGAATTCTTCCAAGAGATCTCGCGTCCTCGAGTAGCGATGCGGCTGAAACAGCACGACCAATCGACGGTCACTCCAGCCCTGTTTTGCCGCGGCCAACGTCGCCTTGACCTCTGTCGGATGATGCCCATAGTCATCGACGACCGTGATGCCGTTCACTTCCCCCCGCAAATGGAACCGACGCTCGACCCCCGTGAAGGCCGCCAAGGCTTTCCGGATCAAATCGACCGGAACATCCAGCTCGATACCGATGGCTATCGCGACCAACGCATTCGACACGTTGTGCATGCCGGGCACCGACAAGCGAAACGGACCCAAACTGCGCCCTCTGAACTGCGCGCGGAATTCGGCGCCCCATTGTTTGAGGGTGATATCGGTCCCGCGGAAATCCGGTGTCAGCCCGTCCCGTTCGTGCAGCCCATAGGTGTGATAGCGTTTGACGATTTTGGGGAAAAGCGCCCGGAGGCGGTCATCGTCTGCGCAGAGCACGGCCAAACCGTAAAACGGCACCTTATTGATGAACTCGAGAAAGCTCTCGTTGATGCGTTCCATGCTGCCGTAATGATCCAGATGTTCTCGATCGAGGTTCGTGACCGCGGCGATCGTGGGCGAGAGGCGCAAGAACGACCCGTCGCTCTCGTCGGCTTCCGCGATCAGCAGATCGCCTCGACCGAGTCGGGCATGGCTTCCGAGCGCGTTGACTTTCCCGCCGATGACCATCGTAGGATCCAACCCGCCTTGGGCCAACACATTAGCCACCATTGATGTCGTCGTCGTCTTTCCATGCGCCCCGGCGATCGCCACGCCGAACTTCAGCCGCATCAGTTCCGCCAGCATCTCGGCCCGAGGAATCACCGGAATTTGCTTCGCCTTTGCGGCGACGACCTCCGGATTCTGCGGCGAGACGGCAGATGAGATGACCACCACTTGGGCCTCGCCCACGTTCGACTCCTGATGCCCGACGAAGATTCGTCCACCGAGTTCTTCTAATCGGCGCGTCGTCTCGGAAACCTGCAAGTCGGACCCCGTCACCTTGTACCCCAACGTCAGCAGCACCTCGGCGATGCCGCTCATTCCCGCGCCGCCGATCCCCACCAAGTGAATCTGTTGCGTCTTGCGGAACATCGGTACGCGCCTCAGCCCACGACTCGGTTCAGGGTGAGCCGCTTGTTGCCCATTGCTGCGTGACCCGAACCCATTAGACTCCTGCCGCTCCAAGAGACTGGTTGACATCATGATGCCCCCCCATGAGTGCGTAGCATTCGCGGACGATCGCCTCGGCCGCATCCGTCCGCCTCATCGTGATACTCGCTTTGCTCATCGCGCGCAGCCGCTCCGCGTCGTTCACGATCATCGCCACCGTCTGGGCCAACGTCGACCCCGTCATCCCCGATTGACGCAGCAACACGGCGGCGCCCGCTGCTTCCATCACCTTCGCATTCTTCGTCTGGTGATCGTAAATCGCCGTCGGCAATGGGACGAGCACCGCCGGCTTACCGCATGCCGTCAACTCTGCGACCGTCATCGCGCCTGCTCGCGCCACGACCAGATCCGCATTCCGGATTGCCGTCGGCATGTCGTAGAGAAACGGGGTGACGTTCACTGCCACACCGGCATGACGGTAGGCCTCAACCATGCGAGCATGGTCCGGCTCACCGGTCTGATGCGTGATCGTCAGTTGAGGGCATTGCGTCATCAATTCAGAAAGTCCTTCGATCACCGCACTGTTGATCGCCTTCGCACCCTGACTGCCGCCGAAGATCAAGAGCCGCTGGCCGGGCGTTCGTATCGCGGTCTGTTCCGACTGAACGGCATCGAGAAATTCCTTGCGAATCGGCGTACCCACAACACGGACTTTGCCTAAGTTGAACGAGCCGGCTGCCGATGCGAACGCGAGAAAGACGCGTTGTGCGAACGGTCCGACCACCTTGTTGGCCATGCCCGGATGCGCATTGGGTTCGAGAATGACTCGTGCCACGCCAGTCAGCGCCGCGGCCAACACCATCATCGGACTGGTGTATCCGCCTATCCCAATCACAAGTTGCGCCCGGCTGGTCCGCACGAGGCGGAGGCATTGCCACAGACTGATCGGTATCGCGCACAACCCGGCAATCGATCCCAAAATCCCCTTGCCCATCACCGGCTGCGCGGCGATCAACACCAACTCGAACCCCTCGTGCGCCAACACTTTCGATTCCAACCCCCGAGCCGTGCCCACGAAGAGGACGCGGGTGCCGGCGTCGCGGCGAAGAAACTCTCGCGCCAACGCCACGGCCGGATAGAGATGGCCGCCGGTGCCCCCTGCCGCAATGACGATCGTCATCAGTGATCCGACTCACCACGTCCGCCTCGAACCCCACCGGCATGTCGGTCGCGCGAGATGCTCAGCAAGATCCCCACCCCGACCAGACTCACCACGAGCGATGACCCGCCGTAGCTGACGAACGGTAACGTGAGCCCCTTGGTCGGCAACAATCCGGTCACGACGCCCGCATTGACCAACGCCTGCACGCCGATCAAGAGCGTGATGCCCATACCCAGATATCTTCCGAACGGCACCCGTGCGCGCGCCGCAATGTGAAACCCTCGCCACACGAACAGGGCAAAGAGCAGGATGACCGTGGCTGTGCCGATCAACCCCAATTCTTCGCCAACGAGCGCCAACACAAAGTCCGTGTGGGCTTCCGGCAGAAAGAACAGTTTCTGCTTGCCCTGGCCCAATCCCACACCGAAGGGACCGCCGCTGCCGAATGCCAAAAACGACTGCGTAATCTGGAAACCCGCATCCGAGGCATCCTTCCACGGCGCCAAGAAGGTCATGAGCCGCTGGCGCCGATAACTGGAGCCGACGACCAACACCAGCACCACCGGAATGGCGCAAAGGGCCAGACTGAGCAGATGCGCCATCTTGGCTCCGGCCAGAAAACACATGCCCACCGTCACCAGCCCCATCACCACGACGGTCCCTAGGTCCGGCTCGAGCAGGACCAACCCGCTCATGAGCCCGACGACGATCAATGCCGGCATCAATCCACTGCGAAATAGCGCAATCTTGTCGGCCTTCTTGGTGAGATACGCCGCCAGGTAGATCACCGTGACAAGCTTCACCATTTCGGCCGGCTGAATCGAAATCGGTCCCAACCGCAGCCAGCGCCTTGCGCCTTTGGCCGACACGCCCAGCGAAGGCATCAACACCATCACGAGCAGAAGCAGCATGCATCCGAGGATAGGAACCGACATGGGTTTCCAGAACGTGTAGTCGATCCGCGACGTGAGATGCATCAGCAGAAACCCGAAAACCAGCCAGGCGATCTGTCGCTTCAGAAAGAATCCTGGATCGTGAAACCGATTGCCTGCGACGATCGCGCTTGCGCTGAACACCATCACCAAACCCACCAGCGCCAAGATCATCGTCACCACAAGCAGCGTATGGTCCATCATCACACGTTGCTTGCCGGATCGCTGATTGGCCTGGGACCATGGCAGAACCAACGTCCCAGCTGCTCGCTGTGCCATCCCTCAGAACCGCCTCTCCTTTGCCCGTCACGTCAGGCCGGTAATGCATGGACCGCAGCCTTGAATTGCCGACCACGATCCTGATAATCCGCAAACATGTCGAAACTCGCACAGGCGGGCGAGAGTAAGATCACGTCGCCGGGCAATGCCTCGCGCGCCGCAAGCTCCACCGCCTCCTTCAAGGTCGGCGCGTCAGTCATCGGCGCAGCACCGGACCAAGCCTGCCGTAACAGCACCGCGGCCTCACCGATGAGAATCACGCGTTTCACGCGTTGACGAACGGCTTGTGCAAGACGTAAGAAATCCCCACCCTTGTCCCGGCCGCCGGCGATGAGCCAAATCGGATGCTCGATGCTCTCCAACGCTTTGAGCGTGGCGTCAACGTTGGTTCCCTTTGAATCGTTCACGAATCGGACGCCGCGTCGCTCACGCACGATCTCAAGGGCATGCTCCAACCCAGGGAAGGTCTCGATCACGCCCCGAATGGCCTCGAGCGGACAGCCGCAGAGCAGTGCATAGGTCGTCGCCGCCATGACGTTTTGCACGTTGTGGGTGCCGATGATGCGAAGCTCGTTGAGACGGCAAATCTCCTGACGAACACCGGTCACCGTCGTCACGATCCAATCGCCGTCGAGATAGGTTCCGCCGTCAAGCTCCATCCCGACCGGAGACGTGGTCGAGAAACCCAGCCGCTTGGCCCGTACCCGTCGATTGAGTGATGCGACGCGCGCGTCGTCCAGATTGAACAACGCATAATCCGACGCCGTTTGATTTTCGAAGATCCGCTGTTTCGCCGCGATGTATTCTTCCACCGAATCGTAGCGGTCTTGATGATCGACCGTGATATTGAGGAGGGCCGCGATCCAAGGGTGAAATCGATCGATCGTTTCAAGTTGGAAGCTGGACACTTCAACCACGAGATAGTCGTAGGGACTCGGCGTCCCGCCTTGATTCGCCTGCAAATCGGCTAAGGCGGCTTCGCTGAGCGCCGTCCCAAGATTTCCGCCGACAAAGACTCGCTTGCCGC
This sequence comes from Nitrospiraceae bacterium, assembly GCA_046717045.1. GTDB lineage: Bacteria > Nitrospirota > Nitrospiria > Nitrospirales > Nitrospiraceae > JBKJWE01. The sequence continues at coordinate 8,255 of JBKJWE010000027.1, forward strand.
TCTCAGCCAGGAACTTGCCGATCAGCGTGACAGTCGTGCTCTTGCCGTTGGTGCCGGTGACCGCCAGAATTGGACTCCGCAAAAATTTCGACGCCAACTCCAATTCACTGATCACCTTCACCCCCCGTCGCCTCACCCGTTCGAGCGCCTCCATCCGATAGGGAATACCGGGGCTGATCACCACCAACTCCGCCGCGTCCAGAGACGATTCGTATTGCACACCGACCGTGACACCAATATGCGCGCGATCGATCTGTGCCAACACCTGTGTGAGTTCCGTCTGTTCCTTACGGTCGGCGACCGTCACGCGCGCGCCCGCCTGCTGCAAGAGGCGACATGCCGCTATGCCGCTTCTGGCGAGACCCAGCACCGTGACCTCTGTCCCAGCCAGCTCCACGCGCTCTACTCCCACCATCCCATCACCGTAGTTTCAAGGTGCTCAGGCTCAACAAGGCTAAGAGGATGGCAATGATCCACAAGCGCACGACCACTTTCGGCTCTTCCCATCCCTTCATTTCAAAATGATGGTGGATGGGCGCCATCAGGAAAATGCGTTTCCCTCTCGACTTGAAGGACACGACTTGAAAGATGACCGACACCGCTTCGATCACGAACACGCCGCCGACCATGAGTAACAGCAGCTCGTGCTTGCTGATCACCGCAACTGTCCCCAGCGCCGCACCGAGCGGCAGCGAACCCACGTCGCCCATGAACACCGACGCCGGATAGGTATTGAACCAGAGAAATCCCAAGCTCGACCCCAAGATCGCGCCGGTAAAGACGGCGATTTCACCCGCCCCTTCGATGTGCTGGATGAGGAGATAGTCCGACATAAGACGGTGACCCGCGACGTAGGCCACAATCGTGTAGGCCAACGCAGCAACCATGATGGGTCCGATCGCCAGCCCGTCGAGACCGTCGGTGAGATTCACGGCGTTGGAACTCCCGACGATGACCAGAACCACAAAGACCACATATACCCACCCGAGATCCGGTGTAAAATTCTTGAAGAAGGGCACGCTCAACTTCGTCGTGTACCCGGGCAGATGGTAGAGCACGAGCGCGATCGCCAGCGCGACGACGATCTGCGCCGTGAACTTCTGCGTCGCGGATAAGCCCTTCGACTGGGCCCTGATGAACTTGAGATAGTCGTCGGCAAACCCGATTGCGCCGAATCCCACGGTGGCCGCCAACACCAGCCAGATGTAGGGCTTGGAAATATCCGCCCAGAGCAGCGTGGAGAACAGCACCGCAAAAAGAATAAGCAGTCCTCCCATTGTCGGGGTGCCGCTCTTCGCAAGATGGTGCTTGGGACCGTCGTCGCGAATCTGCTGCCCCAGCTTGATGTCCTGCAGCTTTTGAATCAGCCA